>DATERV010000139.1:0-12355 GCA_035271185.1 Lachnospiraceae bacterium
GCAATTGTGCTATTAGAAGAGTTAGGATATTAATTATATATTTATACATAGACATTCATCAATGTATGTGGTATCTTATAGCTAATAGTTATATACTGTATTCAAAGAGGTGATTGGATGAATCTGAAAGAAGATGCAAGAATGATCAAGGCTCTTGCTGATGAGAACCGTCTAGCAATATTAGAGTTATTGCAGGATGGTGAAAAATGTGGTTGTGTCTTATTGGAACAATTAAGTATCACACAGCCAACTCTTTCACATCATATGAAGATTTTATGTGACTGTGGCATCGTAAATAGTTGTAAGGATGGTAAATGGATGCATTACTCATTGTCTTTTGACGGCAGTAAAAAGTTACGGAAGATGATTGACCACTATACAGTAGATGAAGTGAAAAATCCAGAATATAAGAAATGTGGAAATTGCGTATAAGACATACAAAAAGCCAACTTAATTGTTGGCTTTAACATAAACCAACATATAGATACATATAAATATATGAATGAATAATATAAGAATAAAATAAGTATAGGAGACTTAATATGGATGTTTTAAAAGGAGTTGGGGAATTTATCCAGAATCAGATTCTGGGAATGAACTGGCTAAACGCATTGATTGGAAGGTTGCTGGATTCAGCAGGACTGAATATATCAGGAAGAGTAGGTGGCAGCATTCAGTTCTTTTTATATGATGTCATAAAAATCACGATATTATTATGTTTTCTAATTTTTCTTATTTCTTATATACAAAGCTTTTTTCCACCCGAGAGAAGCAAAAAAATCATAGGAAGGTTTCATGGGATATATGCAAATATAGTAGGAGCTTTACTCGGAACAGTAACACCATTTTGTTCCTGCTCGTCTATTCCATTATTTATAGGTTTTACAAGTGCAGGATTGCCTTTAGGAGTTACATTTTCATTTTTAATCTCGTCACCAATGGTAGACCTAGGATCACTTGTATTGTTGATGAGTATTTTCGGGTGGAAGATAGCAATTGTCTATGTAATTGTAGGTCTTATTATTGCAGTAATTGGTGGTACGATTATAGAAAAGCTTCATATGGAAAATGAAGTAGAAGAGTTTATACGGAATGCTTCATCAGTGGATCTTAGTGCAGATGAATTAACTGTAAGCGACAGATTTAAATATTCAAAAGATCAGGTCATAACAACTTTTAAAAAAGTATTTCCGTATATCCTGATTGGTGTAGGTATTGGAGCGTTTATTCATAATTGGATTCCAGAAGAATGGGTAGAGATGGTGCTTGGTTCAAGGAATCCGTTTGGTGTTGTTCTGGCTACGTTTTTAGGAGCACCGATGTACGGTGATATTTTTGGCACAATTCCAGTTGCAGAAGCATTACTTGCTAAGGGTGCACAGTTGGGAACAATCCTATCTTTCATGATGGCAGTCACAACTTTATCCCTTCCATCTATCATTATGCTTCGAAGAGCAGTGAAACCAAAATTGTTAGGAACATTTATTGCAGTCTGTGTCATTGGAATCATCATTGTAGGATATGGATTTAATATCTTTCAATTTATATTAATATAACATGTGCAAGATTATGTCCCAATAGAGCAATTAGAATACAATCTGAAAATTGTTGTCGTGTAGGAGGTAGCTACTGTGTCTGATCTTTCAACTTTAAACAGCAAAATGAAATGGATAAGAATTGGAATTGTATTATTGATAGTTACAGTTATTGCAGGAGTTTTTGTTTTGAAATCGTTACAGAATAAGGATAAAGATAAAAATGAACCAAATGATACTTTCCCACTTAAGATTTCCGAAACAAATATAGACGAAATTAAGTTGTATGGAGTGCCTACGGTCATAGACTTTGGCTCAGATTCTTGTATTCCATGTAAGAAAATGGCACCTGTTCTTGAGACGCTTAATAAAGAATGGCAGGATAGAGCTGCAGTACAGTTTATGGATGTTTGGAAGTATTCGGATGGAGTTGAAGATTTTCCAATCACTGTTATTCCCACACAGGTTTTTTTAAATGCAGATGGAACACCGTTTGTCCCTAGTGAGGAACTTGCTTCACAGATAGAATTCACGATGTACGCTGACAAAATAAGTAATGAGCATGCTTTTACAGTTCATCAGGGAGGCATTACAGAAAATCAGATGCGAATGATCTTTTCTGAAATGGGGGTTGAGTGATGATTAGCAGCCTTTTGGAACAATTATCAGCGTTCATAAAGGAAATTGTATGGCTTGCACCATTACTTGCGTTTATAGCTGGCATACTTACGTCTTTTACACCATGCTCCTTATCTTCTATACCACTTGTAATTGGTTATGTAGGAGGAATCGAACAAAGAAGTACCAAAAAGGCATTTCAGTTATCAGTGATATTTGCACTTGGCAGTGCGGTCACATTTACAGTATTCGGTGTTATTGCTTCATTAGCGGGACACCTTATGGGAAATGGTGAAAGCTGGTGGTATTTGATATTGGGTGTTCTGATGGTGCTTATGGCTTTGCAGACATGGGGAATATTTGAAATCATTCCATCCAGTTATTTAATCAGTAAAAACATAAAGAAGGGATATGTAGGAGCACTTGTGGCAGGAATACTGGGAGGAATCTTTTCTTCACCCTGTTCCACACCCGTTTTAATAGCATTACTTGCCATTGTAGCAGAAAAAGGTAATGTATTCTGGGGTGTGCTTTTATTGTTGGTATACTCAATAGGTCATGGAGTACTTGCTGTTATAGCGGGTGCATCTATAGGTTTTGTACAAAAACTGTCAAGTAAAGAGAGATATGGCAGCTTTAGTGTGGTACTTAAAGTTGTTATGGGAACCGTGATTTTGTTGATCGGTTTTTATATGTTTTATTTAGGATTTTGAAAGTATAAATTCAGGAGGAAAGAATTATGGGATTATTTGGTAAGAAAAAAGAAGAAAAAGCATCACCTGCATGTGCATGTAATGGAAATGCTGTAGAAATGGAAGCAGAAAGCATGAATTGCTGCTGTTGCGGAAATACAGAATCTGCAGAAGCTTGTTGTGAGGAAGCAAAAACCGGCATCTGTTGTGTGAAAGTACTTGGTTCCGGATGCAAGTCCTGTCATGAACTGTTTGAAAATACAAAGAAGGCCGTAGAAGACATGGGTCTGTCTGTAGAAGTTGAGTACGTGACAGATATAGAAAAGGTGGTAAGTTATGGTGTTATGAGTACACCAGCACTTGTTGTGAATGAAAAAGTGGTATCTATGGGGAAAGTACTAAAAGCAGATGACGTGCAGAAATTATTTCACAAACTTGGGTTCTAAGAAAAGCGTCCGTTAGATACCTATGTGTACGAGAGAGAACGTTTTTTGCATATAGCGGGTGTTCGTATATGGTAAAATGATCAGACCTTGAAATGGAGATAAAGACCATTTCAAGGTTTTTTTTGATTTGTTCACAATTTCCATATACCACCATAAGAAAATGGGGATAAAAAATTGCCTTAGTTGTAAGTATTTTGTATAATAAAGTAATAAAATGTCGATATATGTAGATGTAAGCGATTTATAGATTCCTAAGACAAATTGGAAGTTAGTACATGCTGCCATAAAGAATACATCATGGAGGAACAATGCGTAAAGATAAACTAAAAAGAGAATTGAATAAGATAAGTTCCGTACTTTTGGCGGTTACTTTATTTGCGGTTTGTATGTTACCGGTTCAGTCAAAGGAAATCAGTTCTGGTAATGCTATAGATTTACCGGTAAGCAGCGAAACGGTTTCAAGTGGAAACGGCGAAATAATTGATAACACCATTTCGGGAAATGACATCATTTCAAAGGAACCTGTAGCTAGTATAACTGAGGATCCCTACATAACACAAGCAAAACAGGCATTGTCAGTGTTGGTAAGCGAGAGGACAATTATGGCGCTTGTTTACTTAAGTGATGAATATCCCATTCGCTATAATCCTTCTAATGATAGCGAAATAGTTGCCACAGTTCCAAGTGGACAGCAGGTTCAGATTTTGGACGTGTATGTTGATTCTGCATTTGGGACTGTGTGGGAGTATGTTTCTTTTTACTACCAGGGCTCCCAATATCATGGATATATTCCAAGAAAAAATCTTGCCTGTTCAGATGAGAAGTTCCTTGCTTGGGAAGACGAATACAATATGAATCCGCCAAGTATGATGCGTATGGCTTTTGCAATGGTTCAGATGGAAACCACATCTCCTGATATTGAACAGTTTCCTGAAAGTTATAAAGCGGCTTTGTACGCAATGAAAGAAGCACATCCGAACTGGACTTTTGTGAAAATGAATACAGGGCTTGATTGGAACACTGTAGTAGAAAATGAAATAGTAGGTGCGAGAAGTTTGATACCTGCTTCTTACCCGGTCTATATGCAGAACGGCATATACAGTCCTGGCTGGGCATATGCCAGTAAAGATGCATTAAAGTATTATCTAGACCCAAGAAACGGTTTAGTGGAAAACTACATTTTTCAATTTGAGCAGTTAACGTATAATGCCTCCTATCATACAGAGGCTGCTTTACAGACTTTTTTAAATGGAACATTCATGGAAAGCGTACTCCAGCCGGATCCGGTTTATCCGTCTTATGGCGTAACATATGCGCGAGTACTATTTGCGACGGGTGAGTACTATAATGTAAGTCCATTTCATCTCGCCTGCAGGTTGAGACAGGAGCAGGGAAACGGGACCTCACCACTGATTTCCGGAACCTATCCTGGTTATGAAGGACTGTATAATTACTTTAATATAGGTGCTTCGGGAAGTACGAATAAGGCAGTTATAGAAAGCGGACTTGCAAAGGCCAGGGAAAAGGGGTGGACTTCCAGATATAAATCTATTTATGAAGGAGCAGAATTTGTGGCATCTTCCTATATAAACAAAGGGCAGGATACGGTTTATCTACAGAAATTTGATGTAGACAGTAGTTACAGTGGTCTATATTGGCATCAATATATGCAGAACATTTGCGCACCTTTTAGTGAGGGCCAAAATATCAAAAAGATATACAGTAATGCAGGTTCTCTGGAGAACACTTTTGTTTTTAAGATTCCTGTATATAACAATATGCCTGAAAATGCCTGCCCCAAGCCAACTGTTTCCAATGACATCAGTTTGACGCCTCCGGAAGGATATACAGATAATCATATTTATCTGGATGGTGTTGACTATGAGGCCACATTAAATGGCGGGAACTATATTGTGACTGCTCCGGATCAAACAGCAAAGACCGCAGTGATGTATAAGTACAATGAAAATCATGTTCCGGTAGGTATGTATGTGTGGACTCTTTCCCATGATGGAAAGTCATACACTGCAACGGCGGTACCAGGCATTACTGATCTGCTGACCTATCATGGTTTTTCCATACGGATCATGGGAGCTTCCGGAATCCGCTTTAAGACCGGAATATCCCAGAGCCTGAGAAATCAGCTGACAACGACCGGTGTTGGCGGCTACACGCTAAAAGAATATGGAACGCTTGTGATGAATCATGCCAATATGTCGCAGTATCCTTTTGTATTGGGTGGACAGAAAGTAAAGAGCGTTATTTCCTATGGTAAAAATACAGATGGTCAACATGTGGATACAGTTTATGAGACGGTAAATGGACGATATAGGTACACAGCCGTTTTGATAGGCTTACCGGCATCTCAGTATAAAACGGAGTTTGCATTTAGAGGGTACTTAATTTTGACAAAGGGAGGTTCTGATATTGTAATTTACGGCCCCCCTGTATGGAAGAGTATTTATTCCTTATCGGAACAGGTAATTGCAAGTGGACAATATGAGACCGGCTCGTTTGCAGATCAGTTCTTACACCAGATTATTACAGATGCAGATGCAAATCCAATACAGTAAACAAGGATATGACAAAATAGATTAGCATAAATAGAAAGGAAATGAGGCTCTTATGAAGAAGAAGACAGCGTTAGCAGGAATGACACTATTTGCCATAGCTCTTACAGCAGCCGGATGTGGAAAGGATATGCTTCCCGAAGTTTACACGGAGAGCACTTCTGGCTCTATCAGTGAAAATAATGCTCAGAATCTGACACAGACACAGACTTTGATTAGAGAATATGAGGAAAAGTTAAGTAGTAGTGGATTAAGCATAGAAGAATATATGTCTCTGGCAAAGCTGTATCAGGGAGAGAATTTGATACAAAAACAAAGAAATCTTTTAGAGCAATGCGTTCGTTTGACTGGTGAGGCTGAAGCTTTTAATCAGTTACAGGAGATTGTTGTGAATTCACAGGAAGAAGATGCTGCTATGAACGAAGAACTTGCTCGTCTTAGTGATTATATCGGGACAAATGAGTATCTTGGGGAAGCAGTTGGCATGCTCATGACTGACGAGTGGATGAACCAAATGATGCCAAAAATGAAGCAGGGGAAAAGAAATTATTATTATGAAAATTCGGAATCAGGCAATACACTTTATGTTGAAGTCGGATATTTAGAAGATGGCAATTTTTATTCAAGGGTTTGGAGATTAACCATGGACGGAAAGATGACATATCTTTTACAGTCGGGACAGGACGTAAAATTATATTCTGCCGGTTATACAGATGGTATGCTTGAGGGTGCTTTTACCCAATGGATTTGTGATGGAGAAACAGGAAATATTACTAGAATGGACGGAAACTATCATGGAAATGTCTGTGTGGGAGATTTCATATCCAAAATACATGCCGGCAGTGGGAATGTGGATTTATTTGCTTTATGGAACTCAAAGGAACAGCTTGACTATGAGGAATATAGTGGAACCTTTGATGATAACGGTTTCCCTACAGTT
This sequence comes from Lachnospiraceae bacterium, assembly GCA_035271185.1. Taxonomy (GTDB): domain Bacteria; phylum Bacillota; class Clostridia; order Lachnospirales; family Lachnospiraceae; genus Acetatifactor. The sequence goes on from DATERV010000139.1 coordinate 6,802, forward strand.
GAACAACCTTCCGAAAAAGAGCGTAAAGGGAAGAATCCTTTATTAGCATATGCATTTGATGCAAAAAGAACAAAGTACCTTTATATTTCTTTTGAGGATGCGTCTGAGATGGACCAATTTACATTTCAAAGCAGTGTATTTGGAATGGAGACGATGCCGATGTTTGAAACATATGAGCCAGTAGAGAGTACAGTTTCTGAAAATGGTACAGATGCAGAAGAAAGTGTTCCTGAAGAAGCGGTTCAAATCAGGGTATATGATTCCAATATTGAGTGGTTTAACGGAACCCATTGGGTGGTTATTGGAAGTGTTGAGGAAATAAGCAATAAGGATCCTTTTAACCTGTATGCAGATGGTCAGGTGACAGTGGATACAGCAGAGATTACAAGTAAACCAGGCATTGATTTTGTCAGTGCCCCATCTGTAGGAGAAATTGTAAAACCTTCCACACCAACTCCTTCTGGAAATCATACAACAACCCAGAAACCATCAACACAAGCACCTACAACCCAGGCACCGCCGCCACCATCCACGCCAACAACACCGTCGACGCCATCCGCACCATCGACGCCATCCGCACCATCGACACCTTCGACACCGTCGACACCATCCACACCGTCGGAACCGACGACACCGTCTACACCGTCCACACCATCTACAGGAGAATCAGATATAGAGTGGACAGATGATATACTGTAATAGCAAAGTCCTAGGAGAAACGTTGTTAACACAGCGATTCTCCTATTTTTTCTGCATCCATCACGTTTATTCCGATCATCTATCATTAATAAAACGATTAAATATTTTTATAAATATGGTATAATAAAATTTGGCAAACTGACAAGGGTTTGTACTATACTACAAAGTATTGTAACTACAAAATAACAGGGGGAAAATTGAAATGATGCGAGATGTAGAAAAGACAATTGGTAATTTGATTGACAAGGCTTCTTATTCACAGATCTGTTATGTAGATGTGGAAGGGTTCCCTATCACAAAAGCCATGTTAAAACCCAGAGAACGTAATGGAATAAAGGAATTTTGGTTTACTACCAATACCTCCTCAAACAAAGTAAAGTTTTATAAGCAAAATTCAAAGGCAAGCATTTATTTTATTGATAAGCGGTTTTTCCGTGGAGTTAACTTAATCGGGACTATGGAGGTGCTGGAAACACCTGAAGCAAAAGAACGTATTTGGCAGCAGGGTGACACCATGTATTATCCTTTAGGGGTGACAGATCCTGACTACTGTGTTTTGAAATTTACAGCCACTCAGGGTAGATATTACAGTAACTTTCATTCTGAGGACTTTTATATTGAAATATTAGATTGAACATGGCGCTCATACCAGAGGACTTGAAGGGGATATATAGTGAAAAGAGACTTGATAAAGAAAGTACAGAATACAGAAAAAAGAGGATTGCTTATTATTTTTCTGTGCTTTTTCACCTCATGCTTTTTAGCATGCGGAAAAGGGGAATCGGATACTTCAGAGCAAAATACGGAAGTTGTAGAAAATACTGTACAGTTTGAAGAATTAAATGCAACAGACCTTGTAGTAGTAATAGAATCTGAAATGACAAAAAATACTGAAATAACAACAGATACACAGGTTAAAAAAGATCCTGAAACCATAGAAATCATCATGGTAGGGGACATGCTCATGCATACAAAGGTTTTGGAGAAGGGTTTACAGCAGGATGGAAGTTATAATTTCGATTTCCTCTTTGAAAATGTAGGTGATAAAATTGAGGGTGCAGACCTCGCTCTGGTAAACCAGGAAACCATTTTAGGCGGGGAAGAGCTTGGTCTTTCTGGGTATCCATGCTTTAATTCTCCTTATGAATTAGGGGATGCAGAAGTGGAAGCCGGCTTTGATGTCATACTTCATGCTACCAATCATGCATTAGATACACATAAAAGTGGGTTACTAAATTGTATGAACTTCTGGGAACAGAAGTATCCCGAGGTTTCCTATCTTGGTATTAATGCAAGCCAGGTGGAACAGGATGAAGATATCTATGTGTACACTCAGGACAACATGAAAATAGCCATTCTAAACTATACCTATGGAACAAATGGGATTTCCACACCGGATGAAATGCCTTATGCTGTTAATTATCTGGATGAGGATCAGGTGGTACAGGACATTCAAAAAGCCAATGAAATGGCAGACTTTATAATTGTTTGTCCTCATTGGGGAACAGAATATAAACTGGACATCTCCAAAAGCCAGGAAAAGTGGACAAGTCTTTTTTTGGAAAATGGAGTAGACCTGGTAATCGGTACTCACCCTCATGTCATTGAGCCTGTGGAATGGGTGAGTGATGAGGAAGGAAACCAGATGCTTGTGTATTATTCTCTTGGAAACTTTGTAAATGGAACCTCAGGTACAGGAAGCGGAGTTGCCAATCGAATGGTAGGTGGAATGGCAGATGTATTCCTGCAAAGAGATGAAGAAGGAAAAGTTGTGATAGAAAGTTATGATGCCATTCCTTTGGTATGCCACTGGAGTGAGGAAGAGATTACAACGTATTACTTGTCCGACTATACAGAAAAGATGGCTAAAGAAAATGGCATATTGAAACAAGACCCGGATTTTTCCTTACAAGGGTGTCAATTGCTGGTACAGGAAGTCTGGGGAGAATAAATCAGTCAATTAGTAATGCAGAAGAGGAATTAGTATGGATTATAGAATCATGACAGAAGAAGATATAGAGAGGGTAATTCCCATTTATATAGATTATTATAACAATCATGAGGACTGCAGTTGGACAAATGAAACAGCATTCAAGCGCATTCATCAGTATTGGAGTATGGAAGGTGCATATTGTTTTATTGTTGAGGACAATGGTAAAATAGCAGGCTTTGAATTGGGTTATTTTGAACAATATGATGATTTGGTAGCTTATGATATAAATGAAATTGTAATAGAATATACTTATCAAAACAAAGGAGTGGGTACAGCTTTCTTACTTGAAATTGAAAAGCAAGTGAAGGAAAAAGGCTCTCCTATGATTCAGTTGACAGAAATAAATGATGAAATGCATGAGCATTTTTATGGAAAGTTACAATACCAGAATGTTGGGAGTCAAAAATTAAAGGTGAAATGGTTATAATCGATATGATTGAAAGGATAATATGTATATAGAAACCGATAAGAAAGTAATTTACTAAGTAAAGAGGAATATAAGAATGAAAATACAGGAAAAATGCTTACCATGTATTGTAAACCAGGTTCTTAAGGTTGCCAATATGGTAGGGTTACAGGAAAAGGAAGGCTTATTAAAGAAAGTATTTTCTTACTTAAGTGAAGTAGATTATCAAACTTCTACAACACCGGAATTGATTGGGGAAATATTCTTATTGCTGAAGCAGGAAACAGGAAATAAAGATCCTTATAGAGAAACCAGAATAAAATATAACACCATGTTCTTAGAACAGCTTCCGACCTTTGAACAGAAAATAAACAGCTCTGATAATCCCTTTTTAGTGGCCATCAAATATGCCATTATGGGAAATATTATTGATTTTAATCCTATACATAATTATCTGCTCTCAGATATTCAAAATAGTCTTTTACACTTGGATGAGGAGCAGCTGGTAATTGATGACTCCCAGATTTTAATGGAGGAGATTAAGCAGGCGAAAAGCATACTTTACTTGGGTGATAATTGCGGTGAAATTTGTCTGGATAAATTAATGCTAAAAAAGATAAAGGAGTTAAATCCTTCCTGTAAGATATATTTTGGTACCAGAGGAGAAGCAGTAATCAATGATTCTATTGAGGAAGATGCTTATTTTGTTGGTATTGATACTTATGCAACCGTTGTAAGCAATGGGGATTACTCTTTAGGAACGGTCTTAAGACGAACTACAAGTGAGTTTCAGGATATATACCACAATGCGGACATAATCATTGCAAAGGGTCAAGCTAACTATGAGAGTCTAAGTACAGAAAAAGGAAATGTCTACTTTCTGCTAATGACAAAGTGTGGAGTCATTGCCGATGATATTGGTGTTCCTGAAATGAAAATGGTATGCATGAAAAGCAGGTTAAAATTCGGTTTTTAAATTTCTATCAAATAGCATGTTTAAAATACTGGATGGTTTTGCACTACAGTATAGTATCTGGTATACTGCTTCACAGATAGGTAATTCTATGCCATAGTTTTTGCCCAGATTTCGTAATGCTTTCACGGTGAAATAACCTTCTGCTAATTTATTATAAGATACTCCTTTTACAAAGTTTTCACCAAAGGCTCTGTTATGACTATATTCTGAAAAAACGGTAGCTTCGTAATCTCCTAAATGACACAATCCGTAAACAGAATCTTCCTTTCCTCCCATGGCCTCAATCAACTTTCCGATCTCCTTTGTCCCTCTGGACATTAATGCCCCCTTAAGGGTTGACATACCCAGTCCGTCCAACATCCCGGCAGCAATACCAATGACATTTTTTGACGCGGCACCAATTTCATTTCCCACTAAATCTGTTCCATAGTAAAAACGGATTAATTTGCTGGAAAACAATTTGATAAGCTCTTTCTTTATAAATTCATCATTGCTATCAATTACCATACAGTTTGGAATTCCATTGGAAAACTCCTGTGGATGCCCCGGTCCTAGCCAAACAGCAACTTTATTGCTATGATCCAAGGAATCATCCACAATTTGCGTTAATCGTCTGCCGGATGATATTTCAATCCCTTTCATACATAGTACAATCATTTTATTTTTAAGTTCTAAGGCGGCCATTTGTTCCACTAATTCAGTAAGTGACTGAGCATCAATAGAAATAACAATGATTTCAGCTTTTTGTATAGATGTGATATCGGTTGTCAACTGAATGGAAGCAGGTAGTTCAACATACTCATTCATCCGTGTATCCATTAGATTTTTCATATTTGCAGAACCTAAACGACCATAAATAGAGACAGAATGTCCCAGTTTATCTAGATACCAGCCAATAAAGCTACCCCATCTGCCGCATCCTATTACACTGATCTTCTTTCGTTTTATTTCTACATCAGTAAAACGGGCATCTTGTCGATACTGAAATTTAGAAATATCAGCTTTTACAATATCATTTATAGAAACGCCATATAAATCAGATATCTGTTCAAACAATTCAATATCCGGAAGAGAACTACCCGTCTCCCATTTGGAGATTGCCTGCCTGGAAACCCCTAATTTATCTGCTAATTGATCTTGAGTTAATTTGTAGTGTTTACGTAAATTTGATAGATATTGACCAATTTCAGTACTGTTCAAAATATCACCTCCCATCTGCTATTATAACTGAAAAATATGAATAATTATAGAGAGACCTTTTTGCACTATATTCATATAGCAACTAATAGTGGCATATTGGCAATAGTAGAATGTAGGGCATAGGATGTGGTACTTTATTGCTTGAGTTTCCGCAAAATGTAATTAAAAAATGAATATATCCTTCCAAAGTACCAATCTATCGAATTTTTGAATTATTCAGAGTGACAGTGACTGGAGTAGTGGCACTTTAATAAGCCCCGTTGGAACCGGACTTTGGGAG
>DATERV010000140.1:0-5255 GCA_035271185.1 Lachnospiraceae bacterium
GATATAGATATAGTAGTTGTATTATAATTTTCTATAATTTCATTAAGATAATAAGCGGTATCTGTATAAGTGAATTCGTGTCGAGGGACACAAATTTGATTCCTCACCTTCATTACAAAAAATACCAGGAACATATTGAGAACAACTGCGAACCAGCTTTACTTCGCATTATGCTCATTTTGTGTGAATAGGTAGATGAAAATCTAGTCTATCAAACTTTCTCAATATATCCAAATTGGATGTAATATTATGAGTACCCCAATAATAATTTCCGATTGCTTGCTCAGCGACACACCATCGTTTGCCATCTGGGTGCGGGTTGTTTTGTTCAAATGCGTTTAATTCTTCCTCTGGTGCTAATTGAATCTCATTTATATTTTGCAGTGTATTAATAATCGAATCCAGATTTATATCCACGACATGTTTAAGTTCTGGATAATGCTTGCTATTTGGCGAACCAACAAAGTACACAGGCAACGGCAACCAAAAGGGCCATGTTGCAGGGTCAAACGATTTCATTTCCAAAGATACAGGGTCATAATCCGGGACGCCATTAAGTAAAATTTGCCCACTCAACTTATACTTGTCTTTTAAAACCACTGCCTTGTGGTAAATATCACTGCTTTCGTCTGCATATTTGAGTATAAAGTCTGAAAGACGCTTGGTTACTCCAATATCAGCTTCCGTGGCTTTCTTTGGGTCGAAGTGAAACCATGGCATATGTGCGAAATCATTGTTGCTGGGGATTCCTTGCATTCCCACCCAGCCGTTTTCCAACAAGTATATACCGGAAGCAAGGTATTTGATTATACCCATTATTATCGTATTTTTTGTACTGCTAACATAATCGCCCGTCGTGTCCAAATAATCTAATGCTATGCATACCGTATAGGGGGAAGAATTAGGGTTCCAGTTATTACACTCAATGTTGTATCCAAAACCGCCATCCTCATTTTGATAGCTGGACAGAACCGAAAGGAAATCATCACAGCTCCCGTTTTCAAAAAGATATTTCCACTTGGTAAAGTCAAGCGGTCTTGCATTACGATAAACCAGTTTTCTCAATCTTATAAAATAATCTACAGATAATTTTTTCAAGGTCATACCCCCATGTATTATATAAATAATTCCTATGTAACCAATTGTACCAAACATTACATTACTGTTTCCACTGCTCACAATGTATTGCTCATTTTGTGAATATGTTTAAAATCATTGATTCACTAAACACAAAACAACCAGAAAACGCCAAACTTATCTCTAATAATGGCAGATAAAGATGTCCAACCCCAATCCATGTTTAATTTACATTCTTCTGCTTCTTCTTTCATAACATCATATGCTTTTCGAAATTCCTCTTCCGATGCAAAATGTATACAACACTCTCCACTATGCCCTTCGTTGTTGGACTGTATGAATATGCCAAAGTTAAACAATGTTATGTTAATGCCAATCCATTCATCTCCACCAGTAAGCTCATCTTTAGAAGTTACTTCAGCATTAAAAGCTCTTTTGTACATTTCAACAGCTTCAATTACATTTTGTTTGCTGTTTAAATTAAATATCAAATAACAATATGAATGTTTTTCAATTATATCTGGTATAGTTGCTAACTTCTCTGTAACTTCCAACAATCGATTCACGTTCGCCGCATTCCCATCATAATCAACATTGACAATCTGTGTTTCAATTTCCTTTGCTTTTTCATATAACCTCTTGACATCAGATTCTTTGCCAAAATCAGATTGCTCAATTTGACGAATAAAATCTAATACTATTTTTTTTAGCTCGTACAAGAGAGATACTTCCTCGTCAATAGCACCCACCTTTTTTTCAAGTACCTTTAATACAACTTCTGAACCTGATGTATTAAATATTCTCTGGATGTCCTTTATGCTGATGTTTAACTTGCGTAGGATTAAAATTTGTTCAAGTCGTTGTATGGCATTATCGTCATACAGCCTGTATGCGTAATCGTCACTTCTTGTGCTTGTTATAAGTCCCATATCCTCGTAATAGCGCAGAGTACGGGCCGATATATCATATTTAGTTGATATATCTCTAATTTTAATCAATTCATTCATATGCTAGATCCTCCCATTATTGTTGGTTCTGACTTTAGCATAAACGCTTCCCCAACGGTAGAGTCAAGATGCTTTGTGATAAAATATAAATAAACTTCGTTACAAATTTCCATCTGCGTTACTCTTTTTCAAACAGAAATTTGACCTACAAATAATTATACTACTTAATCTTTTCTGATTCTACTTCTCATTTTTTAATCACCCCATAATGCAGATTGTCTTGACAATACTCTATATATAAAGTACTCTTTAAATATAGTAATAAAAAGGAGATATGAAGATGCTTACAAAACCGTCGATAGTAGTGTTGGGTTTACTTTGTAAAAACCCCATCAATGCTTATGAGGTCATAAAAAAAATTGATGTTATGAATATGAAGTGGTGGTTTCCCATTGGGGATTCCACTATCTATGTAACAATAAAAAATCTTGAGAAGAAAAAATATGTAACAGGGAAGATCGAAAAAGCAGGTAATATGCCGGAGAAAAAAATCTATACCATAACGGAGGAAGGAAGACAGGTATTCCTGAATACCCTCAGGAACATCATATGTTCATTTGATTACGATACAGTCTGGTTTTCCATTGCTGAGATTTTTATCAATAGTTTCACGAAAGAAGAAGTGTGTTCTATGTTGAAAAACAGAGGAATGATTTTAGACCAGTATATTCATGCCATGGAAGCGCAGGTGCAGGATATGGAGAAACAGCAGAGGGATATGGTATATATTTGTAGTGTGAAACGAATGAAAGAGATTGTGAAAGCAGAAAAAGAGAGTTGTAGTATGTTGATTAAGAATTTTGAATAATATAATCTAGGGGGGAAATGGGTATGGAAACCACAGCAAGTCATTATGGAAATTGGATAGGAGCAGTTTTATTTATTGTATTATATAGTCTTGTTTTACTGTTTATACCTTTTTACAAAAAAATGGATAGAAAGCCGAAAACGGCATTTGTGGCATTTGTATGTGCTTTTGCTATTGAAATGTTTGGGATTCCATTTAGCTTTTATATTGTATCCTGGTTAATTGGCAAGAGCCTACCGGAAGGCTTTTTATGGGGACATACTTTGATTAGCCAGATTGGTTTTTGGGGAATGTATCTGAATTATCTTTGTATCATAATCGCAGCAATCCTGATTATCAATGGCTGGTACAATATCTACCACAAGTACTGGAAAAAGGAAGGTGGTACAGGTGCAGTTGTGAAAACAGGTGTTTACAAATACATCAGACATCCACAATACACTGGATTCTTCCTGCTGACATTGGGCATGATTTTGGAGTGGGCTACTATACCCATGCTTATTATGTGGCCTGTCATACTTGTGATGTATTATAGACTAGCTAAGAAAGAGGAAGCAGATATGGTGAAAGAGTTTGGTGAGGAATATATAGAATATAGGAAGCAAACAAAAATGTTTATGCCATTTATTTTCTAGCTCTTTTGATGAGGAATGATTTATGTTTTTTAAAATGAGACTGATGAGGTAACAAATCTTTGCAAAAGATATCAGGATTTTATAATTCCTATTTGATAATATTGGGATGAAAAGAGGGATGAGTGAATCAGATGGAATGGACAGAAACAATCAAACGTACAATTGATTATTTGGAACAGCATATGCTTGAACAAATCAACGTTGCTGAATTAGGGAAAGTAACTGCTGTTTCCCCTTTCTACCTGCAGAAGGGTTTTGCTCTGATGACAGGGGTGACCATAGGTGAATATATTCGTAACCGAAGATTGTACTTAGCTGCACTGGACTTAATCATGCGTGATGAAAAGGTTATTGATGTGGCGTATCATTATGGTTATGAATCTCCGGAAAGTTTTACAAGAGCATTCACCAGGTTTCACCAGGTATCACCTGCCGCTATCAAGAAAGAACCATCCAGGATAAACTCATACCTCCCACTAAAAATTTCAATATCAATATTAGGAGGAAATGCTATGGATTATGTTGTAGAAAAAATGAATGCATTTAAGGTAGTAGGTTTTAAAAAGAGTATCCCATTTGAACATGGGTATGAAAAAATTCCTGAATTCTGGGAGGAATTCCTCGAAACCTACATGCAGGGAAGGGGTCCCAAGGAAAACCAGGAAGTAGTAAACAACTGTATGATTGGGGAGTATGGAGTCAGTATCAATAATCCTGAGGATGTAACATATTTTGATTATCTCATTGCAGGTATGTATGATGAATCTAAACTCACAAAAGACATGGTAGCAAGACTAAATGAAAAAGTATCAGAGGATATGGTAATAAAGGAGATTCCAGCCATGGAATGGGCTAGATTTCGATGTGTGGGCCCTCTTTCCGGTAATTTGCAGTCTCTTAATACAAGGATTTATACGGATTGGCTTCCAAATAATAAGGAATATGACATAACCGGGGATGTGACACTGGAATGGTATTCCTGTGGAGATACTACCTCCAGTGATTATATAAGTGAAATCTGGATTCCGGTAAAACGAAAATAGGTTTGAAATGAATGAGGTAACCAAGATACTTCTAGCTATTTTGAAATGAATAGAAAGAAGGTATCTTGGTTATTTTTGATTGTAAGATCTCAAATCCGTAGTTTGTATTGGAAAATGTTTACAATATGATGTAATATATTGTATATAGTAGGTCAATTTGTTGTTAAACGAGAAGGGGCATATGTTATGAAAAAAGTATCAGTAGGAAACTATCAAAGAATGAAATCCTGGATTTACAGGTATGCATTTAATATTGACCTAACAACTTTTCAGTATTTCATGGAGGGCGGCACACAGGAGGAGGTTGTAAAAGCTCTTTCCTTCTATCAAAATGAAGACGGCGGATTTTTGGGATTTGATCCGGATTGCTGGAACCAGAATTCTTCTCCCCTTGGAACCTTATCTGCATACGACACTCTAAAAAGTATTGGCATTATGAATAATAGTCACCCTATGATTCAGGGTATGATTCATTACATAGAAAACTGTGATTACTGTACAGAAAAAGGATGCTATTGGTCAATACCATCCAATAATCATTATCCCTCGCAATCCTATTTCCTATATCCACATGCACCATGGCATCCGGCCGACTGGCCGGCAGAGGGATACATTAATGGAAAGTATGTGGATTTTGTTTTGACATACTTTGATAAAGATACAGAGATGTATCGCAAAATCCTAA
>DATERV010000141.1:0-3189 GCA_035271185.1 Lachnospiraceae bacterium
TCCATACATATAGAAAATGTGACCGACAGGAAAGCTCACACAGATACAGGATGGTTACTCGTTCTTATTATCATGGAGCATGTTCGGAATGGATATCGTGTAGATAAACTTGATCCAATTTTACAAGCGATCAGCCAATAAGAATGGACCGAGCTCTTTAGAGCAAGGGATGCTTCTTGACCAAAGGTCAAGAAGATGGTCAATTATGAGAGTTACAAATAAGAATTTGGCGGAGGCAAACAGATGCAAGATACAATTTTTGTAAATCAAAAGCCGTATACGGTTGTGCGGTTGTTGGGACACGGGAAAGGCGGATATTCCTATCTGGTAGAAGAGAATGGATGCCAATATGTGTTGAAACAGATTCACCACGAACCATGCGAATATTATTCCTTTGGAAACAAAATTGAAGCGGAAATCAACGATTATAACAGGCTGTTGCAAACTGGAATCCGATTGCCTCGAATGTTGGATGTCGATATTGAGAACGAAAGAATCGTAAAAGAGTATATCGATGGACCAACGATATACGAATTAGTGAAAGATGACGCTATGGATGATTCGTACATCGTACAAGTGCGGGAAATGGCACAGATGGTTTATTCCGCTGGATTAAATATAGATTACTTTCCGACCAATTTCGTGGTTGCGAATGGGGCCATTTTTTATATCGATTATGAATGTAATCTATACATGGATGAATGGAATTTTGAAAAATGGGGCATTAAATATTGGTCCAAAACAAAAGAATTCCTCGAATATATGCAAAAGCATTAAACCAACATACTCCAATAGGTAGAACAGTTAGAAATACTTGAATTTGACAATTATTTAGTTAATAAGCTGGAGGTTTTCCAAAGTGAATAAAAAGAAAAACAGAGTAGCCATTGTGATAATGATTGCATTGGTATTTGGTTTTATACTATGTATACAACTAATCCCTGACGAATATAAGCCTGCTGATGATGAAATAGCATTGCATATACAAATGAATACAAAAGAAGATATCGGACTTTTGGTTTTTGATTACTATGTAGATGATGAAGAATACAGCGGCGGTATATCAAATGCAGACAAATCTTTAATCAAGTCTAATTCTGATAGCATAATGGTATGGAATAAGCAGGAACTAAGCAGTTCTTCTGATGCTGTAGAATTGTCAATACACTTCAGAATCATAACTGAGTACGTGGACCCCAATTATGAAAACATATATCCAGAGAATATTACCCAATATATAGATACTCCTATTTCGTGGAAGGCATACTTTGGCCAAGAATACTTCATTACAATTACTGGCGATAAAGCAAACGGGTATAAGGCTGTATTAAACTGACAAATTCCAATTTGACGAACAGTTAGGCAAACTTGAATTTGACAAGGAGGAATCGCAATGATAATCGATGTCAATGAACTATTTCATGAACTTGGACATCTTCCTCAGGTGGAAGCAATTGCATTGGGAGGTTCAAGAGCAACTGGACGAAATGACACCAAATCGGACTACGATGTGTATGTATATATAACAGACAATATTGACGAAAACACACGAAGACGTATTCTGGAAAAATATTGTGGATATATGGAAATTGGCAATTCCTTTTGGGAGTTGGAAGATGATGTTACCTTAAAAGATAGCATTGATATGGACATTATATATAGAAATATGGAAGATTTTGAAAAAATGGTGTCCTCTGTAGTTATAGACTGTATACCATGGAATGGGTATACTACCTGTATGTGGCACAATCTAATAACCTCCCAAATCGTGCTTGACAAGAATGGCAAGCTGAATATGTTACAGGAAAAATATCGCATTCCATATCCAAAGAAGTTAAAAAAGAATATTATTACTAATAATTTAAAGCTTCTTAGCGGTATGTTGCCATCATTTGATATGCAGATACAAAAGGCAGAGAATAGAGGTGACCTTGTAAGTGTCAATCATAGGGTTACTGAATTCCTCGCAAGTTATTTTGACATTATTTTTGCTCTGAACGAGATGACACACCCTGGTGAGAAAAGAATGCAAACCATTTGTTCGAAAGAATGCAATATCTTGCCAAATAATTTTGATGCAAATCTTTACAGATTATTTGATGGAATGTTCAGAAAAAATATATCTGGTGTTATTAACGATATGGTTGATGAAATAAAAAAGATAACGCAGATGTAGTCAAATTCCAATTTGTCGAACAGGAGCAGGATCTTCGGATCCTGCTTTTTTTATGCCCAAAACAGGGAAATCCTTAAATCCGCTTCAAATGGCCTGCGAAACATGATAGGCAGAAATTTTTAAAAATATTTTTTCAAAAAGGTTCCGCTTTGCGGTGCTTATTTCTCCCATAGGTAGAGGGACAGTTATTTCTGCTTGTAGAACACTTGTTCGATAATTATACCAAACAAGAAATCAAAATGCAATAAAAATTCTGTGAACAGCTGACTGTCCTGATCATCACCTATGAAAGGAGGAACGTAAATGCCCTTAATCATCAAACCATCCCAGGCGGAGCAGGTGTGGAAATTGGTGTCCCACTGTTGCAACTGGGACGAGGGAACATGCCTGCTGCTGGAAATGCCTTGTCCGCAGCAGCAATCCCTCACCCGTATTAACTGCAGGTATTTCCGGGAAGCGGTGCTGCCTGCAAACCAAAGGCTCTATCAATCCATTATGAAGAACAACTAAGGAGGAACGAAAATGAAAAGACTGAACGACCAAATCATCATCGGTGTTGACCATGGCTATGGCAACATTAAAACTGCAAATCACTGTTTCAAAACCGGCATCCTGGGATATGACAGTGAACCACTCTTCACCAGCGATATGCTGACCTATAACGGGCGGTATTACCTGATCGGTGAAGGCCACAAGGAATTTATCGCAGAGAAAATCAAAGACGAGGACTACTATTTGCTAACTCTAGTAGCCATCGCCAAGGAACTGAAGGGCGCAAACCTTACGGAGGCCACCATTGTCCTTGCGGCAGGCTTGCCCCTTACCTGGACGTCCGGGCAGAAAAAGGAGTTCGCTGCCTACTTGGGCAAGAACAAAGAGGTGGACTTCAACTATAAGAAGGTGGATTACCACATCACCATTGAGGAGGTGCGTATCTATCCCCAAGGCTATGCCGCCATTGCAGAATTTGCGTCCACCATGAAGGGCGTGAACCTGGTTGCTGACATCGGCAA
>DATERV010000142.1:0-41452 GCA_035271185.1 Lachnospiraceae bacterium
TCACTGTACCAATCTTCTTACCTTCGATAATATTAAATACAGCATTTTTATCGTTTCCATCATATAAATACATTGTAATACCAAATTCTTCTGCCAACATAAATGCAGCTGAATCACATGCTTTAATTTTTTTTGAGAAACAGGTATCATAACTTACCTGTTGATAGCGTTTAGCATTTTTATTAAAATGTGGGTCCGAATCATATACTCCATCGATACTCTTTGCCATAAACAACATATCTGCTTCAATTTCAATCGATTTTTGTACTGCTGGATAATCTGTCGATACAAAAGGGTTACCTATTCCTCCACCAAAAATAATTATATAATCATCTTCCAGCATCTTAATAGCATTTTTTCTATTGTAAATTTCCGAGATTCCTCCTAATAACATCGGCGTCATGACCTTGGAATTTATTCCAATTTTACTTAACTTATTACGAAGCATAAGTGCATTAGCTACTGTGAACAGCATTCCCATTTCGTCGGCATCTGGTCTATCTATTTCCCAATTTTCGGCATCACGACCTCTTAGTAAATTACCGGCTCCAATAACTATAGCTATTTGGTAACCTTCCTCTTTCACGTTCTTAATCTCATAACAGATATTATCAATAACAGTTTTATCATAAATTGATAGACTCTCTCCGCTTAGTGTTTCTCCAGAAACCTTAATAAGAATTCTTTTCCCATGCATAATCTAATCCTCCGAAACTAAATATTTTAAATCCTCTTTTAAAAATATTATATAATTCCAGTTTATCCATTATAGCACATGCTAATTTAATAATAGAACCTCATAAGTAAAAAAACAATGTATTAAGCTAAATATGTACACCTATTAGCGCAACAAAAAATCCCTTAAAAATCAAGGGATAGGATTTCGTAAGCGCGAGACGGGATTCGAACCATAATCCTATCCTACAAATACTGAAAAGAAAGGGGTCTCATCCACTTCTGATTTATGTGCACATAATAGTGCACATATTTTTTGCCTTATACTAATCTTAAAACTGAATAAATATACTTGATAATATGATTATTTCAATTCTTTGAATAAAATGATCTCATCATATTTCTTATAGTCTCCCCAAGACTCATAAATACCATAAGGTATTCTGCCGCATTCTTGCATTCCAAGTGACTTGTAGAAATTTTCAGTTCCATTACCACGACAAGATGTCGTTACATAATCAAAACCAAGTTCAGATGAAAATTTGCAAGCTTCATTAAATAATTTTGTTGCCAGCCCTTGATTTTGAAACGCTGGATTTACTACCATATCTGAGACGTTACAACGATGCGAATAAAGTGCATGTTGTTCTTTAAGTATGATGATATTTCCGATCACATTACCTTCAATAACAGCCACAAGATGAATTCTTCTTCCAGCTTCCATATCTTTTATACTTTCTGCAATTCTTAGTTCTACTTCTTCAGGGGTATTTCTTGAAAAAATATTTTCCCAAATACTTTTAACATCACTCTGTTCAACTTTTCGAATTTGAATATCGTCCATTATGTTTCCCTCCATAATAATTTTATTGATTGAAGGATAATTTCTATGAGTATTGTGAAGCTGTTCATGATATTGATAATCTTTTGGTGAACATCCTATTTGTAGAAGAAAAGCTTTATAAAATCCAGCCTGCGTTTCAAATCCATAATCAACTGCAATATCAAACAATTTCCGACCTCGTGAAATTTCAGCCGCTGCTCTCAGTAATCTTAGATGACGGATATAGCTCATCACAGGCATTCCTGTTGCGTCCTTTATAATGTAATATGTTTGCCTGGGTGAATAATGAATTAACGTAGCTAAATCTACAAGAGTAATGTTCTCTTTTAAGTTTTGCTCAATATAATCTAATAGCTTATTTACACTCATAAAATCCTCCGTGTTTTGAGATTAACATAGTTCAGACATAACCACTTTTCCAACTTTGCAACTTTATCTTTTAAGAGGATGATTTTTGATAACTCATTATAACATATATTTATTTAAATCCGATAGTATACACTAATTGTAATAGCGTATTATCTACACCTTTTAATATTGTGTACGCCAGTATTTCTGAAAACATTATTAATGTGGAATATCAATAATTTCGAAAAAACGGATTCAAAACAACGAAGCTCCATGCTGCGCATGGAGCTTCGTTGTTTTGATGTGTGGATGATGCAAAAGCGTCGCAGACCCCTCGGAGAGCGAGCAGGGCAGTTGTTAAACTGCCCTAGTGAGTTAATACAGACTCTGTATTAGGATATCAATAAAAATATTTTTAAAAAACAGCAAAAAAATGCTCCTTTTTAAATTTGTCTATCACTTTTAAGAACATTTTTAACTTTGCCATATGAAAGACCCCCTCTGTATCTTTAATTATAAGCTCTGTTAGATAATATTATTGGCATTGAACATATGTTCTAATTGCGGTATAATAGGAATACTCGAAAGAGGTGCTATTATGCCATCTTTATCAACCATAAAGTCGGATATTTCCTAAATATGAATGTGTGGAGGTGAATGATTGTGTTTGAGTTTCGTAAGTCAAAAGGTTTCAATATAGAGATTGCTGAAAGCCAAAAAAGTATGTTATCAGTACCAGAAAAAATCAAGAAAGTGCTACAAGATGACAATGTGATAGCTTTTGATATTTATCAAAACAATCATTTAATTGGATTTGCAATGCTCAGAAAATATAAAGAAAGCAGTTATTTTTTATGGGATTATACTATTGATTATAAGTATCAAAACCTTGGCTATGGCGCAAAAGCTTTGCAGGAGCTTCTTGGTTTTTTGAAAAGTAATTATAAAGCAAAAAAAGTTACAACTACTTACATATGTGGAAATCAACATGCAAAGCATATATATGAAAAAATAGGATTTGTTGAGACAGACATAGTTGATGAGGAAGATATTCATGAAGTTAATATGATAATTAAGATTTAGCTCTTACTAAGTGAAATGACATGAGGTATAAACCTATGTTTCACAGTTTTTCATTTTAATGAATTTAAAGGAGGGAAATAACGTCCCTCCTTACATCTCATCCATATACCAATATTATTATCTAACAGAGCTAAAAATAAAAAGAAGCGGAAAGCTATATTTTTAAGCTTTCCGCTCTTAAAAGAGTTAAGCGCGAGACGGGAATCGAACCCGCGACCCCCTCCTTGGCAAGGAGGTGCTCCACCGCTGAGCCACTCGCGCATAAAATTAAACTATTTAATTAATGCAGGGTGAAATCCCCCGCTTACCTGACTGCGTCAGGTATTTGCTTCGCAAATTGTTATGCTTCGCACAGAGAGCAGGGTGAAATCCCCCGCTTAACCTGACTGCGTCAGGTATTTGCTTCGCAAATTGTTATGCTTCGCACAACTAAGCGGGTGATGGGAATCGAACCCACGTGTCCAGCTTGGAAGGCTGGTGTTCTACCATTGAACTACACCCGCAGAAGGTTAAGCGATTATTTGTAAAGTGCCCAGAACCGGAATCGAACCAGTGACACGAGGATTTTCAGTCCTCTGCTCTACCGACTGAGCTATCTGGGCTAACGAGCTTGAGAAAGAGAACTGCAACACATTACAGAAATCTTTTCGTCACAACATTCGTTATTTTACATAAATCATAGTGAGTTGTCAAGTGGTATAATGAAGTTTTTACAACAAGGTTTGCATTGTGAATTTGAAGTATTTTGTATACATATAAAAATGAAAATGCTATAATAAACACATTCTATTTTTTACCTATAATATACAAGGAGCCTTTTTATGGAAATAAGAATTGGAATTGATATTGGCAGCAGTACAACCAAAATAGTTGCTTTTGATCAGGATAGAATGTTGGAGCCTATGGTGGTGCGTGCGGATAGTCAGGTAGCTTCACTTTATGGAGCTTTTGGCAGGTATTTATATGAAAATAGCTTGGAATTGCATGATATTGCAGGTGTTTATATTACAGGTGTGGGAAGTAAGTATGTGGACAAGCCTGTTTATGGACGGCCAACATATCGGGTAGATGAATTTGAAGCAACCGGTACAGGTGGTTACTTTTTGACAGATAAGAAAGAAGTCATTGTAGTCAGTATGGGCACTGGAAGCTTTATTGTGAAGGTGACAGAAAATGAAATGAAACATTTAGGTGGCGTAGGCTTAGGGGGGGGGACCATATGCGGCCTTTCTTCCATTATGCTGAATACCAGTGATATCAATGAAATTGCTACATTATCCATGAAGGGAGATGTGTCAAAGATTGATCTTCAGATAGGCGATTTGGCAAAGGAAAAGCTACCGGGGTTAAATATGGATGTGACTGCTTCTAATTTTGGAAAAGCGGATGCCCAGTCGAAGCCGGAAGATATTGCAGCCGGAATCATTCATATGGTGATTGAAAATATTTGCCAAGCTGCTATTTTAGCTTCTGCTAATACAGAGATTAAGGACTATATACTCATAGGCGGATTAACCAGGTTTTTTGAATGTCAACATATTATCGGTGCATTCAAAAGACTTTGGGATGTTGAAATCACGATTCCGAAATACTCGGATTATGCTACTGCTATAGGTGCGGTCATTGCAGCGAACCAGGCTCAGGAAATCAAGTAGTAGAATGAATCCAGTCTGACTTGAAGTAGTTAATAATAGTGTTATAGGTCACTCTGATCACACACCAACAGATCATCATCACAATCATGTAGGTGAAAAAATATATATAAGCAGTCCAATCACTTCAGATAAAATTAAGGAGCACACGATACCAAAGCGTGCTCCTTTTTTTACGCGTTCAAACTTCCCTGCACCCAGATTCTGACGGATAAAAGTGGTAAGTGCTATGGCAAAGCAGGTGATGGGCAAAAACCCAATCCTTCTATTTTGGAATAGGATCCACAGCCTGCCACAGCCATTTTATCAAAAGCATTGATGTTGGATTGTACAACAATGAACATAAATAAATCAAATCGTATTTTATTGAGCTTAAGACGATATTGTAATTCATGAAATTTTGCATTCTGTTATAGCACTACATAAAAAAGAAAAAAAACGAAAAAATAACATTATATTATTAAGTGTATGTTTTGATAGTTTGTTTTGTATGACTATGGGAAAATATTACTATGCTTCAACAGAGAATGACATTTCCATGTTAGGGAAGGAGTTACAAATGAAACAAAAACAATTGGTGAGTAGGTTGGAATGTTTGCTGTTGGTGTTGATCTTTTTATTTAGCGGATGTGGCAATACACCGGAACAACAGGATGATTATGCATTTAAAAACTCTGTTTATAGGGAAGAGGAAATAGTGCTGAAAGGACTAGATTTGGATGCGGTTTCAAATATGATTTATACCGGTGAACGTTTTTACTTTAATGGAACATTGTATACGATTGGAAAGGAAGCGGAAGCCAACTCATTCTATGCTGTTTATGACACAGAAGGCAAACAGATTTCCTATCGGGAATTGTTAGGCACACCCGAGGAATCAGATGGAAAGTTCGCATTAGGATCCAATGGTGATATTTATGCCATTACTACCAGAACTGTAGAAGAAGAGGATGTTGAGGATCACTACTATACCGTGGAACAGTATCTTGTCCACCGTAGTAATGATGGCACAGAAATCAGTCGAACCCCTATCGGGCAGGAAGAGGCAGAACAGGATTACCTATATGCCAATGCCATTTTTGCTGATGGAGCAGGTAAGGTAGAAATAGTAACAAACAGCGGAGTTTTAGAGTATGATGAAGAATTAAACTATCTAAGATATGATAATATAACAGAAGAAATCATTGATGCAGTATTGCTACAGGATGGAACATTGGCATTAATCTGTTATAGTCAGGATGGACAGGTCATTAGAAAAGTAGATTTGAAAAACAATGAGATATCTGAACCGATAGTGGTCAACAGGGAAATCAGAGATGTAAGTTATTCTGGTAAGGGTTATCATTTGCTTATATCCGGTCAGGCAGGAATTTCAGGATATAATATTGGCGATAGTGAAGAATCAGAAATTATGAATTTTGTGAACTCAAATGCGGATATTTCCGCTATATATAACCTGATAAGCATTAACAATATGGAATTTTACTCCAGATACTTTGGCAATACAGATCAAACCACACATTTATCAAAGTTTACAAAAGTAGATCCGGCAGATGTGAAGGATACCATTAAGCTGACATTGGGCGGTTTGCTGATTAATCCTGAGATTAAGAGCTATGTAGTTGACTTTAATAAGTCAAATGAAAAGTACCATATCCAGGTTCAGGATTATAATTTGTATAATACGCTGGAAGATAATACCCTTGGTTTAGCAAGTTTAAATGCCGATATAGAAGCAGGGCAAGTTCCGGATATTCTGATTATGGATAGTGGTATGCCCATAGACAGCTACATGGAAAAGGGAATTTTTGAAGATTTGAATCCATATCTAGATGGAAAGAACGGAATAGACAGGAGCAGGTATCTCCAAAATATATTTGATGCCTACACTATAAATGGTAAACTTTATCAACTGGTTCCCTATTTTGATGTCAGCACTGTCATAGGGAAATCCTCACTGGTAGGAGGGTATACAGGTTGGAATATGGATAAGTTCATGGAAGTTCTTGCTGAAACGCCCGTTGAAACCAAAGTTTTTTCTAATGTACTCAGGGTGGATGTCTTAAATCGGTTTTTATCCGTTTCAGGTGGGGAATTCCTTGATAAAGAAGCCAATACCTGTAGCTTCAATACGGAAAGTTTCATTTCGTTCCTTCATTTTCTAAAAACATTACCTGATTTGTATCAGGATACTACTGACTATAATGATGATGAGTGGAATCATATGTTACAGCAATACAGAAATAATGAAACATTGCTGCAGATGGTATATATGTTAAACTTTACAGATTGTGGAGAATGGATACAGGGGATGTTTGGGGAACCCATCACATTTTTAGGATTTCCTTCAAAAGAATCCAGTGGTTCAGCCATAGAAGCTGAAGTTAGCTTTACCATTTCATCTAAATCAAAGGAGAAAGATGTAGCATGGGAATTTATTAAGTATTTTATGGAGGATGATTACCAGAAGACAGTTACCATGTTTCCTGTTAACTTGCCAGCTCTTCAGACTATGAGCCAAAAAGCGATGGAAAAGCCCAGCTATACAGATGAATATGGAAACAGAGTGGAATATGAGAACAGTTACTGGCTAGGAGAATCAGAAATTATGCTAGAACCTATGTCCCAGGAGGAAGTTGACTCGGTTATGGAAATGCTTGGTTCCCTTCATCAGACAGTCCAGAACAACGATGCAGTTGTTTCCATCATAACAGAAGAAGCTGCTCCCTTTTTTGCCGGAGAGAAATCTGCTGAAGAGGTAGCACAGATGATCCAGAGCAGGGTACAGCTTCTGTTGGGGGATAAAGATTAATTATGAAATACGATAAGGTAATAATAGTTTTGTGATAAATAAAGTTCCGTTTATATAGGTTTTCAATTCCCCATCATGCTCCAACATGATTTTTCCACAAGTTTTTAGGCCAATTCCGGTGCTTTCTGAACAAATGGTGTTTTCTCGCATTCCGTTTTCGAAACGAAGTGAGAAAACACCGTTTCCTTCACATCCGTTGATGTCTACAGGTGCTTCGCGGTTGGCATGCTTACGAATATTGCTTAGAATATTGTCAAGTACACGCTGCATAAATTCTACATCCATGGTGCAATATCCAACGAAGTCTTCAGCTACCAGAGATGTATTTACTATAAAGCCCTGATTCTGCAGATCGAAAATCTGATTATCCAAAAGCCCGGAAACCAAATCTGCAATGGGAATGTTCTCCATATGGTATTCTTCCGAAACCCTTTGGGAAACCAGGAAGTATTCAAAAAGCTTGTCTGACATTTCTTTTAGAACAAAAGCCTTTTCCTGTGACTTTTCAATAAACTCATGCATCTGGTTTTCATCTTTGTATTTATGCTGCTTTAGTATTTCCAGGTAACCGATAATGGAAGTGAGTGGTGTCCTCAGATCGTGTGACAGGGAAGTAACCAGGCGGCGGTTGGCAGTTTCGTTCTCCATTGCCTGCTCCTGCTTTTCTAAAATGGATAGGCGCATCTGGTTAATGCCATGTGCTAATTGATAAATCTCATCACTGCCCTTTTCCTTAATGGAATATTGCAAATCTCCACCTTCCAGGATATGTAATTCTGCCGCCAGCTTCTGAATATATTTTGTTTTCCTACGAACAATCAATGAAAAAGGAAGAAGAAATAGAAAGAAACAAACAACAACAGAAGCATAATATGCCCACAGGTAGTATTTATAGTGGCCGCGGTATCCCAAACTCATAAAAAGGGTCTTCCCATCTATAAAGTTTAGTTTGTAAAAGGTCATATAGCTGAGTTCGGTATGATTGCTTACCAATTCCTTCATTTTGTAGGTATTATTGTAATCCGGTAAGGTAGTTATGGTATTGTCCATATCCACATAGGAATAATAAATAATATACGTATTGTCAGTAATGACAAGAGAAAGAAAAGGATTTTTCAAATTCCACTTGTATATGGCATTGGTATCATTACTACTAATACCATTTTGCAAAATATAAGACTGCAGGGCATTGCGATAGTCGGTAGAAATCCTTTCAAAGTTCCCCTTGGTATAGTAATAATCATCTAAAAGATAATAAAGTCCTGATTGTATAGGAATAAATAATAAGTAAACCACAAGCACAAGAAAAGAAGAGACAAGTGCCAGTTTTACAATTAAGTGGTCCTTTATAAAGTGAGAAATTTTATACCACACGATAACCACGCCCCCAGACATTCTGAATATACATGGACTCCTGAAAATCAGGTTCCAGCTTTTTTCGCAGGTTACGGATATGAACAGTTACGGTATTAGTGGAGGAGGAAAAATAAGGCTCTTTCCAAACACTTTCATAAATATTCTGAACAGAAAATACTTTTTTACGGTTTGTAGCCAGTAGAGTCAGAATTTGGTATTCAATTTCTGTTAACTCAATCTCCTGATCATTTCTGATGACACACTGTTTATCCAGATCTATCTGCAAATCATGAATGAAGACAACATTACTCTGTAGGGTCTTGGGCAAGCCATTATACTGATAGCAACGACGAAACAGTGCCTTCACTCTGGAAAGCAATTCAGTATAGGAGAAAGGTTTTACCAGATAATCATCCCCACCAGCTGAAAAGCCAAGAACCTTGTCAGTGTCAGCGGATTTGGCAGTCAAAAACAGGACTGGGGTTACGTACTTTTCCCGAATGATTTCACAAGCACGTATTCCGGAAATCCCAGGCATCATGACATCCATAATAATTAGCTGAATCGTATCATCCATCAGCTCCACAGCCTTTGTACCACTTCCTGCCTCCACAATTTTACAGCCTTCGCTTTCCAATAGGATGCGGATCACTTCTCTGATTTCTGCGTCATCATCTACTACAAGAATTTTCATCTCCTGATCCATTCAAACGCCTCCCTATTTATGTTAATATGACCGATTAAGATATTTACAAATTGTATCATAGAAATTTGTGGTTTTCTACATGGCTGCATTTTCTTCACAATTCTTCATATTCTGTAAGTACAACAGTTTTGTTTTAATTGGTGGTGTGATATACTGTAAAAGATATAAAATGTAGGATGTACAGATGGGGACTGAATAATGAAATTAAGGAAAAGTACGATTTGTTTTCTGTCTTGGATACTTATTTTCTTAAGCGGATGTGGAGCTGACCCCACTTCCGAAATACCTACCGATTGTTCACTATATCAAATGAGTATGGATGAAACAGAAACATTGGAGGAGACAATCCCTGATACGATCCTAACCGAGTATCCTCATACACAGCCTGAGGAAACAGAATCAGGTCCTAATGTTGTTGCCATTACTATTTCAGCAGCTGGGGATGTTACGCTGGGTAATCATCAGAATCAGGATTATGCCAGATCATTTAATCAGATGTATGACCAGCAGGACTCAGTTTATTTTTTACAAAATGTTAAGGATATTTTTTCGCAGGATGATTTTACAATTGTCAATTTTGAAGGGGTATTAACATTCGCAGAAGAGAAACAGGAAAAGACATATAGCATGAAGGGCTTACCAGCCTATGTCGACATATTAACAGAGGGCAGTGTGGAGGCTGTGGGCTTTGGAAATAATCATAGACTAGATTATCTGACCAAGGGGAGTGATGATACCAGGGAAACATTTGAGGAAGCAGGGATTACTTATGCGTACGATAAAATTACGGGTATTTATACAACCAAGGATATATCGATAGGTATCGTATCAGTGAATGAGGTCAGTCAGGGCGCCGGAGTTGAAAAATATCTGCAGGATGGCATTGAAGAGCTAATGGAGGAAGATAAGTGCCAGCTTGTGATTGTCTGTTGTCACTGGGGAATTGAAAGGGAAAATTATCCTGAAGAGTATCAGATGGAATTGGGTAAAAAATGCATAGATTGGGGAGCTGATTTGGTCTTGGGTTCCCACCCTCATGTATTGCAGGGAGTGGAACTTTATCGGGGTAAGTTTATTGTATACAGCCTGGCCAACTTCTGCTTTGGTGGAAACCGTAATCCGGTGGATAAGGACACCATGATTTTTCAACAGACCTTTACTTTTGTGGATGATATGAAAACAGAGGACCTATCTGCTAAAGTAATACCTTGTTCCGTAAGCTCAGTAGCAAATAAAAATGATTTTTGTCCCACACCTGCATCAGGGGAAGAATATGATCGTATTCTGAAACGAATTAATCAATATAGCGCTCCCTTTTCAGTTTTCTTTGACGAGGAAGGGGCCTATAATTCTGAAGAGTAAGATTTTGTGCCTAATAATAGAATTACACAGATAGGAAAGGAAGATAAAGATGGAAAAGAGAAAAATGGACAAACTAGGAATAGAAACTTCACTACTGGGTTTTGGATGTATGCGTTTTCCTACCTTGCAGAATGGAGAAATTAACGAAGAAGAATCGCAAAAGTTGCTGGATAAGGCTATCGGGTGCGGGGTGAATTATATTGATACGGCATATCCATATCATAATGGAAAGAGTGAGACATTTCTGGGAAAGGCTCTTAAAAAGCATAAAAGAGACTCCTATTATCTGGCTACAAAACTTCCAACCTGGCTGGTACATAAAAAAGAGGATGTGGAGAGACTGTTTGAAGAACAGTTAAGCAAGCTGCAGACCGATTATGTGGACTTTTATCTGCTTCATGCCATGGGTAAAGAACGATGGGACGAAATGGTAAAGCTTGGTGTCATTGAATGCTGTGAAAAGCTGAAGGCGGAAGGGCGCATTAAGTATTTCGGATTTTCCTTCCATGATTCCTACGAGGCCTTTGAAGAGATTATAAATGCAAGAGACTGGGATTTCTGCCAAATCCAGCTGAACTATATGGATACCGAAGAGCAGGCAGGCTTGAAAGGTTATCAGCTGGCAGCAGGTAAAGAGATTCCTATTGTTGTGATGGAGCCTGTAAAAGGCGGATCCCTTGCAAAATTTGCAGCAGACATTGAACATAAGTATCAGAAACTGGATTCTCAGGCCAGTGTAGCATCCT
Source organism: Lachnospiraceae bacterium (assembly GCA_035271185.1). Taxonomy (GTDB): domain Bacteria; phylum Bacillota; class Clostridia; order Lachnospirales; family Lachnospiraceae; genus Acetatifactor. The sequence goes on from DATERV010000142.1 coordinate 11,585, forward strand.
ATGCCTTGAGATGGGTAGGCTCCCTGCCCGGCGTTAAGGTGATTCTGAGTGGTATGTCTACCATGGAGCAGGTGGAAGATAACCTAAACACCTTTAAAAACTTTAAGCCTCTTTCTGAGAAAGAAGACAAAACAATTATCGAGGTGGTTTCTCTATTAAACAGCAGGGTACAGAATGGATGTACAGGCTGCAGGTACTGTATGCCCTGTCCTGCGGGAGTAGATATACCTGAAAATTTCAAAGTATGGAATACCTATCATATGTATCAAAACTATGATGTTGTAAAATGGAGCTGGGAAATGGGACTGGGTGAAAAGCATCAGGCGAAAAGCTGCATTAAGTGTGGAAAATGTGAAGCCCTGTGTCCACAGAAGCTATCTATTCGTAAAGACTTAGAAAAGGTTCAACAGGATATGGATCAAAGGGAAATGATACTATAGTTTGGCTGGGAAGAAAAAGAATAAAGTGTATAGTAAAAGGAAATAATTCATTACTATGGAGAAAGCATATAAACTTGATTTTATGAATGAAAAGAAAAGTAGCCTCTACCTAAACTGCTGCGGCTGCTCCCAAACCGAGCCACTCCACAGCTTTGGGCCTGCTTCCAAACCTCATTATCTCATACACTTTATTTTGAGTGGGAAAGGGATTTTTCGGTTTGGAGAAAAGGAATACCACCTGGAAGCAGGGTATGGATTTCTGATTGAACCGGAGGAACTGGCATTTTACCAGGCAGATGATAAAGATCCCTGGACATATGTTTGGGTTGGGTTCGCAGGAGCTGAGGCAAAAAACGACTTGTGTGCCATGGGTCTAGACCATAGACATCCCGTTTTTAAGAGTGACCATTCTGAGCAGATTTATGAGGTGGTACGGGATATGATGGAGCATAATACTTTTGGTATGGCAAATGATCTGCGTCGTAACGGTCTGCTTTCTATATTTTTATCCCTGATTGCATCTGACGCTAATGTAGTGGATCAAAATGAAACAGATAAAGGAAATGAATATGTACGGAAAGCAGTATCCTTTATCCAGAGCAATTACTGTAACCCCATAAAGATTACAGATGTGGCTGACTATGTGTGTATTAACAGAAGTTATTTATACACACTATTTGAGAATTATCTTGGGACTTCTCCACAACAGTTTCTAACTGCTTTTAGAATCACAAAAGCAAGAGAACTTTTGGAATCGACTAGCTACTCCATAGAGAGCATAGCATTTTCCTGTGGTTATACCGATGCAATGAATTTTACCAAGGCCTTCAGAGCTATGAAAGGAATGCCGCCTTCCATGTTTCGGAAGCAGTCCCGTGAGGAAGGAAGCAGGCAGGATGTTAGGCAACTTCAGGAAATAGAGGAACTAGTATCGAGAAATATAACATTTTGACAGGTACAAGAAACAAATCGATATGGTAATCGATTTGTTTTTTTATATAATGTAAACAGTTAAGGTATTGTCTTTTAGACAGAAAGGGGACATATATGAAAGAACAATTACTACAAAAATTTGAAGAGGTGTTTGGGGATGTGCAGGATGTCAAGGTATATTTTGCTCCCGGACGTGTTAACCTGATTGGTGAACATACTGACTACAATGGTGGACATGTGTTTCCCTGCGCACTAACTATTGGTACCTATGCTGTGGCAAGAAAGAGAAAAGATGAAAAATTGCGTTTCTTTTCCATAAATTTTGAAAGTCTTGGTATGATTGAGTCTTCCTTAGAGGACTTAAGACCCTATAAGGAAGCTGACTGGACCAATTATCCCAAGGGAATGCTTTGGGCATTTGGGGAGAAGGGTATGAAGGTCACTGCCGGTATGGATTTACTGCTTTATGGAAATATACCCAATGGTTCAGGACTATCTTCATCTGCATCTGTGGAGGTTCTTACTGGATTTATTTTAAAGGACTTTTTTGATTTTCAAGTAAGCAATCAGGAAATAGCTCTGATTGGTCAGTTCTCAGAAAACAAATTCAATGGTGTGAATTGTGGTATTATGGACCAGTTTGCTATTGCTATGGGAAAAGAGGGGCATGCTATATTTTTGGATACAGCAGATCTTTCTTTTCAATATGCGCCAGTTAAACTAAAGAATGCCAAAATCGTCATTGCCTGCTCCAATAAAAAGCGTGGTCTTGGCGATTCTAAGTACAATGAACGCAGAAGTGAATGTGAAAAAGCTTTAAGCGAACTGCAAAAGGTACTAAATATCAAGACTCTTGGAGACTTAAATGAAGAGCAGTTTGAGTCAGTAAAGAATACCATAGGAAGTGAAACCAGAGTGAAACGTGCTCGCCACGCAGTTTATGAAAACCAGAGGACAATCAAGGCAGTCAATGCATTAAAAGAGAACAATATGGAGCTGTTCGGGGAGCTGATGAATGAATCTCACAATTCCCTCAGGGATGATTATGAAGTAACCGGCATAGAACTGGATACCCTTGTAGAAGAAGCAAGAAAGCTGGATGGTGTGATAGGATCCCGTATGACAGGAGCAGGTTTTGGGGGATGCACAGTCAGTATTGTAAAAGAAGATTTTATCGATGCCTTTATTGAAAAGGTTGGAAAAGCATATAAAGAAAAAATCGGATATGCGGCAGACTTCTATGTAGTTGAGGTAGGCGGTGGACCGGTTATTTTGTAGAAGATAAAAATGGGATAGTTAGGCTACAATAGATAGGGAGGCTGGTATGATTCAGATAGCAATTCAAGAACTTATAAAATATGGTCTTACGAAGGAACTTTTCAAGCCGGAAGATGAAGTTTTGATCACAAACAGGCTACTGGAGCTGTTTTGTCTGGACGACCTTAAGGAGCCTGATGGGTACCAGGAGGCAGTCACGCAGTCTGATGAGCATGACCAAGCACCTATGCAGCTCACTGAATTGAATCAGATATTACAGGATATGCTGTCATACGCTTTGGAAAGTGGACTGCTTGTTGAAGACAGTATTACTTACAGAGATTTGTTTGATACAAAGATTATGGGTCTTTTGATGCCCCGACCCAGCGAGGTGATATCAAGATTATGGAGTCTGTATGAAAAATCACCGGAGAAGGCTACTGATTATTATTATAAACTGAGCCAGGATTCTAATTACATCAGACGAGACCGCATAGCAAAGGATAAAAAGTGGGTTACCCATACAGAATATGGCGATTTGGATATTACCATCAATTTATCAAAACCGGAGAAGGATCCCAAGGCCATCGCGGCAGCAGGGAAGGCAAAACAGTCCGGATATCCCAAATGCCTTTTATGCATAGAAAATGAAGGCTATGCTGGGAGGGTCAATCATCCTGCCAGACAGAACCATAGAATGATACCCATTCAGATACAAGGCAGTAGATGGGGATTTCAGTATTCACCTTATGTATATTACAACGAGCACTGTATTGTGCTTAACAGTGAACACATCCCTATGAAAGTGGAACATTCTACCTTTTGCAAGTTGTTCGATTTTGTGAAGCTCTTTCCCCATTATTTTGTGGGTTCCAATGCAGATTTACCCATTGTGGGTGGATCCATCTTATCCCACGAGCATTTCCAGGGAGGAAGATATGAATTTTCCATGGCGAAAGCTGGAATTGAAAAGTATATTGAAGTAGAAGATTTTCAAGAAATTGAGGTTGGCATTGTTAAGTGGCCCATGTCCGTCATCCGGTTAAGGTGCACCGAAACGGAAAGAATAGTTGCACTGGCTGACAGAATCCTGGATAGCTGGAGGAGATATACAGATAAGGATGCTTTTATTTTTGCTCAAACAGATGGGGAACCACACAATACCATAACGCCAATAGCCAGAAAACGGGGACGGTTTTTTGAATTAGATCTGGTATTACGAAACAATATAACGACAAGGGAACATCCATTGGGCGTATTTCATCCCCATGCCAAGCTGCATCATATCAAAAAGGAGAATATCGGACTCATTGAAGTGATGGGGCTGGCAGTTCTTCCTGCCAGGTTAAAAGAAGAGCTGGAAGAATTGAAATCGGCAATTCTGCAGGGTGAAAATATACGACAGATGGAAAGCTTAAAAAAGCATGCAGACTGGGTAGATGAATTTACAAGGAAGTATACCCAACTAGATGCCTCCAATATTGACAATATAGTTGAACATGAGGTTGGTTTAGTATTTAGCCAGGTTTTACAGGATGCAGGGGTGTTTAAGTGCACAAGGGAAGGAAGAGAAGCCTTTATGCGTTTTGTTGAAACTTTCAGATAAGCGTCTCCAAATCTTTTTTTTCTGCATATGATAAAGTAAAAAATGGAGAAAAATTGAAAATGGCTTATTGTAAAGAAATGATGCATGTAGTACAGCAAGGGGATACCTTCTATCGTCTGGCACAACGTTATCAAACTACAGTTCCGGATATCATTATGCGTAATCCGGGAATTAACCCATATAATCTGCAGACTGGCACAAAGTTGAATATCTGTTCAGGGAAAATGGATGATGAATCAAATAGAGACGAACCCAATAAAGACCAACTGGACTTGAATAATGATTTGAGACAGGCATGGATGGAGCACGTGTTCTGGGTACTCATGTATATTTCGGCATATCTGAATAACACACCTGATTTACAGGCTGTAATGGATCGACTGGAACAAACTCCGGAGGATATTACAGCAGCATTTGATAACTTCTATTCCCAGAATACTGTAAATCAGCTGACAATGCTGTTATCCCAGCATACTTCTATGACTGCTGACCTGATTACAGCAATGCGGGATGAAAATACAGCCGCGATAGAAGAACTGGATCGGCAGATGACTCAAAATGTAGAAAACATTGCCCGGTATTTAAGCAATGCCAATCCTAAGTATAACTATGATGAACTGTTACGTGGACTGAAAATGCATTTGGTTACCACCAAACGAGAGATACAAGCTGCATTAAACAATAATTACAGTGAGGAAGTTCGTTTGTTTGATGAAAATACCAATCAGGTGCTGCAACTGGCTGATTACCTGACCCAAGGACTAATCAGCCAGTTCTATCCCTCATGAATTGAAAAATAGAGCAAGTAACAAGGAGCTGGAATAATCTAGCTCCTTTTGTTATAATGGGGTTGTGACATGCATCTGGCTTGATTGGTACACGACAGGCGCGCTCTCGCTTAATAAAAACGTAGCAGTACAAAGAAGATTCTTCTCTTGATTTTTACTCGCATTCGCTCCTAAAAATCAAGTGCTGACGTTTTTAAAAAGCCTTTTCGTGTACCAATCAAGCCAGATGCATTACTGTTACAGTGTGCGCATTATAACAAAAGAGCCTTTACACAACGCGAGGGGGGAGAAACGATGGAATTTGCTGTAATCAGCGATATACATGGTAACTATAAAGCTTTTGAAGCTTTTCTGGAGTATATAAAAGGATTACCTCTTGATGGAATTATCTGCCTGGGGGATTATGTGACAGATAGTCCATATCCGGAAAGAATTATGAAACTACTCTATGGGATGATGCAAAAATACACATGCTATATGGTAAGAGGAAACCGGGAACAGTATCTGATTGATAATTTTTATGAGTCAAAGAAATTTCATCCCTCTTCTGCTACAGGGGCGCTCTACTATACCGCTCTTCACCTCAGTGAAAAGGATATTCATTTCTTTGAAAGCCTGCCTGTCTCCACAAAATTAAGTCTTTCAGGATGTCCTGACACTATGATCTGTCATGGAGCACCAGATAATCTGAGGGGAAATCTATTTGAGGATCCGGAATTGAAGAAAGACATTCTGAGAAATCTGGAACAGGAATTCCTGTTTGGGGGTCATAGTCACAATCAGGAAGTGCATATACAATATAACAAAACTTATTTAAATCCCGGTGCCATTGGTTTATCCATAGATGGAGTGGGTAGACAAGCTCAGTTTGCATTGGTTCACACAGAACTGAAAGATAATAAAGTGACATATGCAATGGAATTAAAGAGCATTCCCTATGATGTTGATAGCTTTTTACAGGATTTTACTGCTTCTGGACTGGATGAGTGTGGTATGATATTAAATAAGGCAATCAAGAAAACTCTGGTTACCGGAGTGAATTTTTTTTATAAAATGATAGTAGAAGTACAAAAAATAACAGGGAAGCCGGCAGCACAGGTTTCTGAGAGCATATGGCAGCAGGCGGCAGACAACCTGCAGATTTAAATGGAAATAGTAATGAGAAAGGTGCGTACACATGCAGTTTTTACTGGTAGCATTGAATGCCAAATACATTCATTCCAATCCGGCACTATACAGCCTTAGAAGTTTTGCCGGAGAAAATAAGAGATATGTGCAGATAGCAGAATATACCATCAATAACAGAATGGAAGAAATATTAGAAGATATCTATCAAAGAAAGCCTGATGTAATAGGTTTTTCCTGTTATATCTGGAATTGGGACATGATACAGGATATTGTAATAGAACTCCATAAACTGCTCCCGGAGGTACCCATCTGGCTTGGAGGGCCCGAGGTTTCCTTTGATGCAGAGGAAATCCTGATACATTACCCCGTGCTAACAGGTATCATGATAGGAGAAGGAGAAGAGACCTTTGCTGAACTGCTTCAGTATTATGTCAGTGGGCAAGGAGACGTTAGCCAGATTGCTGGTCTTGTTACCAAGGAAGGAAGGACTGATTACCGGAATTCTCTTTTATTAACCCAAATTCCATTTTTATATGATAACATCTCAGATTTTCAAAACAGGATCATTTATTATGAATCACAGAGAGGATGTCCTTTCCGCTGTAGCTATTGTTTATCGTCCATAGATAAATCGGTAAGATTTCGTGACATTAGTGTCGTAAAAGAAGAATTGCAGTTTTTCCTTGATCACAATGTAAAACAAGTTAAGTTTGTGGACAGAACCTTTAACTGTAATCATGAGCATGCAATGGCGGTGTGGAGTTACATCCAGGAGCATGACAATAGTGTCACAAACTTTCACTTCGAGATAGCCGGGGATATTCTGAACGATGAAGAGATTGCATTACTTCATACAATGCGTCCGGGTCTGGTGCAACTGGAAATCGGGGTACAGTCTGTGAATTCCGATACCTTAAAAGAAATCAGAAGAGTCATGGATATTGAAAAACTGAAACAGGTGACAGCATCCATAAGAGAAGGAAACAACATTCATCAGCACCTGGATTTGATTGCCGGACTTCCCTTTGAGAACTATGAGAGCTTTGGACATTCCTTTGATGAAGTGTACGCAATGGGCCCCAATCAGTTACAGCTGGGCTTTTTAAAGGTACTGAAGGGTTCTTATATGCATGAAAAGGCCGGGGATTATGGACTGAAGTATATGGATAAACCGCCATATGAAGTTCTTTTCACAAACTGGCTAAGCTTCGCAGAGATCAGAAAACTAAAAAAAATAGAAGAGATGGTAGAGATTTATTATAACAGTAACCAGTTTACCAATACCTTAAGAGCTCTTCTGAGATTGTTTAAGAGTCCTTTTGCTATGTTTGAGGCACTGGCTGATTACTATGCACAGAAGGGATATTTTATTGAAACACCGTCCAGGGTCTACCGGTATCAGGTATTATCATCCTTTGCAGAAACGCTGGATGAGAAGCGGAGTGGTCTTTACAGGGAACTGCTTACCTTTGATATGTATTTGAGAGAAAACCTGAAAAGCCGCCCTGATTTTACAAAGGACTTGCAGCCATATAAGAGACAGATTTCCTTATTTTATAAAATGGAGGAAGTACAAAGGTTCTATTTGCAGGATTATGATGAATATGACAGCAGGCAGCTGGAACGTATGACCCATTTAGAACCCTTCCGGTATTCTGTATGGAGTTCACTCAAGAATATGCCGGTAAAGGAAAAGAGTGAAGATGCGGATGATATTCATTATGTTTTGTTCGATTATAAACATCGTGATCCCCTGACATATGAAGCGAAAGTCTTCTTGATACCGGGAGAAAAAATGGAATAATACGGGAGGTATTATGGCAACAAAATCAAACAAGAAAGTTATGGAAATCTTGCAGGCTCTGGATGAGTATTATGGTACAGAGATTCCCTGCTCCCTTGATTTTGAAAATGCATGGCAGTTGTTGATTGCCACCATGCTCAGTGCACAGTGTACGGATGCCAGGGTAAATATGGTCACCAAGGATCTGTTTCAAAAGTATACATCAGTGAAAGCTTTTGCAAATGCAGATGTAGGGGAGTTGGAGAAGGAGATTCATTCCACTGGATTTTATCACAATAAAGCAAAAAATATCATAGCCTGTTGTCTGGAACTGATGGAGAAATATGAGGGTGAGGTGCCCTCTTCCATTGAGGAACTAACTGCACTGGCCGGTGTGGGCAGAAAGACTGCAAATGTCATCAGAGGTAACATCTTTCATGAGCCCAGTATTGTGGTAGATACCCATGTAAAACGAATTTCAAAAAGACTGGGGTTAACAAAATCAGAGGATCCCACAAAGGCAGAAATGGAATTGATGAAAGTATTGCCAAAGGAACATTGGATTTTGTACAATATGCAGTTGATTTCCTTTGGAAGAGAAATTTGTAAGGCACCGAGTCCCAAGTGCGAGGAATGTTTTATGATAAATCTGTGTCCCTATCATGCGCAGAGAGAGAAGATACAGATGAAAAACAGGGGTGTCCGTAAAAATGTCAGAACCAAATAACAGATATGTATGTGTGGATATAGAAACAACAGGGTTGAATCCCAAGACCGATAAGATCATAGAAATGGGTGCCGTATTTATGGAAAACGGTGTATGTAAGAGAACTTTTGAGACTTTTATTTATCCGGGAAGAAAGTTGTCAGATAAAATTGTGCAGCTAACCGGTATTACAGATGCGGATTTGGCAACAGCACCCAAAATCTGTGAAATCCTGCCAGAATTTCTTGATTTTGTACAGGATGCCTGCCTACTTGGTCATAGTATTCTTTTTGATTACGCCTTTATAAAGAGAGCCTGTGTCAATCAAAAATATGAATTTGAAAGAAAGGGACTAGATACTTTCAAGATAGCCAGGAGATATTTGTCTGATTTAGAGAGCAGAAGTCTGGACTATCTGTGTCAGTACTACCATATTCCCCATAAGGCGCATCGCGCATTGGAAGACGCGAAAGCTACATGCGCATTATTTGAACGGTTGAGTCAGGATTTTGGTGAGCAAGAGGGTGCATCTGCAAATTTCACCCCTCGGCAGTTACAATACCGGGTAAAGAGGGAACAACCCATTACACCTGTCCAAAAGGAACGGTTATATAAACTGATAGCAAAGCATAAAATTACGGTAGATTACGACTTGGACTATCTGACTCGCAATGAAGCCAGCCGCAATACGGACCTGATCCTTGCAAAGTTCGGACGATGACTTTATTCATGGAGGAGTTCAACTTTTCTGCAATATTAGTTAGTTCCAGCTTTTTTTCGGTATCGCCGTTTTTATCATAAATATCTGCAAGAAGGTAGTAACTATGGCTCACATCGGTATTGGTAGATATGGAAAATTCTAAAATGGTTTGAGCTTCTGTAATATAACCTGAAGTGTATAAATGTTCAGCCCAACTTTGCAGCGTTCTGACTAAAAGAGTGTAGCTCTGGTCATAATCAGACAAATAACTGATATTGGCAGTTCCGTATTTTAGCTTCAAATCAGTATTGGTAAAACCGGTCAGGTTCACTATCTTCTGGGTGGAGAGCTCTTCAAGCAGTCTGTGGCATTCCACAATTTCGGCATTTTCTTTTAAAATATCCATAGGCAGTTTTTTAAAAGGGATTGTGATATAGTTTAGATCATCCAGGGATTTCTTTCTGGTGCTATTGGCCTTGCTTTCTGTTTCCCAGAAGTTTTTCTCAGATTTTTCCACAATTTTTTTATGCTTTTTGTTCTCATAAGCAATTAGACCACAGAATACAATTAAACTGGACAAAAATAGTGTTTTCATATATAATATCCTTTCAGTAGATTTCACTAAAGTAGTTATCAAATCTTTACATTCTAGGAGGAATGATGATATGTTTAGTATGCATAGTAAAAAGACACAGAGAGTGATTTCGGCAGTGATTATCGCCATCCTGATTTTGGCAATGGTAATCCCTATGCTGCTTGGTATGTAATTCTATTATAGAGTATCATATTTTTCCTGCAAATACAATTTGGCAGGGGTGTAGAGGAGAACAAATTATTACATGAAAAAAATGATGAAAAACCTGGTAGTACTGTTGGGGTTTGTTGCGGTATTATCACTGTATCCATTTACTGAAATACAAGCTAAAAATACGGATACGATCAAGCCTGGTATATATGCCCAGGATATCTCCTTGGAAGGTATGAATGCAGAAGAAGCAAAAGCGGCCATACAGGCATATGTGGACGCCCTTTCGCCTATAGAAATAGTGCTATTAGCAGCAGATAATAACGAAGTAACCTGTACTGCGGGGGATTTTGGGGTGAGCTGGAGCAATCCTGAAATAGTACAAGAGGCCAGTACCCTTGGTAGACAGGGAAATATTGTACAGAGATATAAAGCTTTAAAAGATTTAGAGCACGAGAATAAGGTATATCCGATAGAACTTGATTTTGATATTACAGCCATCAACACTATTTTAGCGGAACAATGTGCAAAATATGACAGAGAAGCAGTGGATATGAGCCTGGTTCGTAAGGATGGAGTCTTTTCTACTGTTGCAGGTAAAGAGGGATATTTCCTTGATGTAGAAACCTCTATTGATACGATTTGTGAATATCTAACTGATGAGTGGAAGCGGACAGCCTGCAACATTCCCCTTGATATTACAGTAGTAGAGCCTCGTGGCACAGAAGAAGAATTATCCAAGGTAGGAGATGTACTGGGTACCTTTACCACATCCTATACCACATCCGGAGTCAGCAGAAGTGCCAATGTAACCAATGGCTGTAACCTGATAGATGGAACCATTGTATATCCGGGAGATGAATTCTCAACATATGAAGCAGTATCCCCTTTTTCACAGTCCAATGGTTATTATATGGCAGGTTCCTATTTGAATGGAAAGGTAGTGGATTCTTTAGGAGGTGGAATTTGCCAGGTTTCAACCACGCTTTACAATGTAGTTCTACTCTCTGAGTTGGAAGTAACCCAGAGATATAATCATTCCATGATTGTATCTTATGTCAAACCTTCAGAAGATGCTGCAATAGCGGAATCCTCAGGAAAGGATTTAAAATTTATCAACAACACAGAATATCCAATTTATATAGAAGGAAGTACCACTAACAAGCATATTACCTTCACTATTTATGGTGTAGAAACTAGACCGGAAGGTCGTACGGTAGAATATGTAAGTGAAGTACTTGAGGTAATGAATCCCACCGGAGAAGCCATTTATACAGATGCTTCCCAACCTATAGGGTATGTGAGCGTCACCGGTGCACATATTGGTTACAAGGCCAGATTGTGGAAAGTGGTAAAAGAAAATGGTACAGAAGTCAGCCGTGAAATTGTGAATACAAGCAGTTATAAGATGGTTCCCAAAAGTGCAGTGGTTGGGATCGCAACAGCAGATCCCAATGCATATAATGAAATCATGGCAGCGATTGGAACCAACAGTATTGATCATGTAAGAAATGTTGCAGCAATTCTGATATCCGGACAGACTGGGGTGCAGCCGGATACCGATGCCTCTGTAGCTCAATAACATACGAAAAGGAAAACTAGGTATGAAGGTGGGTAAAGTATCGGAGAGCGTTTTAAAACGTTCCGTATTAAGTCAGATAAAACAAAAGAACAGTCAAGTAATAAATGGTGCAGGCGTAGGGTCAGACTGCGCCATTTTTTCATGCATGGAGGGTTCTTATGCTTCTTCCGTACAAACTGCCATATTAGAGGATTCCAAGGATATTCGATATACCATTATGAAAGCGGTGAATGGTGTGACAGTTGCTCCTGCTATTCCCTGTGCAGTACTGTTATCTTTGCTGTTACCTGTGGATGTTGAGGAAAAACTTTTGCAGGATATGATGAAGGAAGCCGATTGCACAGCTCATGAGTTGGGGATACAGATAGCGGGAGGGCATACCGAAGTTTCCCACGAAATATTAAAACCCAGTGTAACGGTTACTGCATTGGGGAATGTACCAAAAGGGCTTAAAAAGAACCCGGTAACGCCAGGACAGGATGTTGTGATCAGTAAGTGGATCGGACTGGAAGGAACGGTCAGATTGGCGAACAAGTACCAAGAAAAAATAAGAACCCGTTATCCGCAGCATATGATAGACACAGCAGTGGCTTATGAAGAGTATCTTTCAGTTGTACCAGAGGCAGCCACTGCCGTAAAGTCCAATGTGAGTACTTTACATGATGTATCCGGAGGTGGCATATATGCTGCCCTTTGGGAACTGGCAGAGAGTGCTGGCGTTGGACTGACCATAGACCTGAAAAAAATTCCCATAAAGCAGGAGACCATCGAAATCTGTGAGTTTTTTGGTATGAGTCCCTATGAATTGCTTTCTGGCGGATGTCTGTTGATGATAGCAGATGACGGTGAAAATTTGGTGCAGGCGCTGCGAAAGGAACAGATTTGTGCAGTGGTGGTAGGAAAAACCACAAATGGTAATGATAAGGTGATACTAAACGAAGAGGAGAAACGGTACTTGGAGCGGCCGAGAACCGATACATATTATCAAATAAAGGAGACTATGCAATGAGAGAAGAATTGTTGAGAGTGATTGAAAATAACAGCCGTATTAATTTAAAGGAACTTGCAGTTATATTAGGTGTGGAAGAAATAGATGTGGTGAATGAACTGGAAGCATTGGAAAAAGAGGGAATTATCTGCGGTTACCATACCATGATCAACTGGGAATTAACCAGCATGGAAAAAGTGAATGCTTTGATTGAAGTACGGATTACGCCCCAGAGGGGTCAGGGGTTTGATAATATTGCTGAACGCATTTACAAATATCCTGAAGTTCATTCAGTTTATCTGATTTCCGGAGGTTACGATCTACTTGTGTCCCTGGAAGGTAAGTCTTTAAAAGAAATATCCAATTTTGTTTCAGATAAATTATCCACTCTGGATGGGGTCTTAAGCACGGCTACTCATTTTGTATTAAAGAGGTATAAGGATCACGGTACCATTTTAACGAAAAAATATGAAGACGAAAGAGAGCTGATCACACCATGAAAAATCCACTTGCAGAACAGGTTGTTGGATTAAAACCTTCCGGTATCCGAAAATTCTTTGACATTGTAAGTGAGATGAAGGATGTAATCTCATTGGGTGTTGGTGAGCCGGATTTTGATACACCCTGGCATATTAGAGATGAGGGTATTTATTCACTGGAAAAAGGACACACCAAATATACAGCCAATGCAGGCTTAAAGCAGTTACGAGACGAAATCTGTCATTATCTGGAGAGAACGCAGCGTATCCATTATCGAGCAGATAATGAAGTTCTGATTACTGTGGGGGGGTCAGAAGCCATTGATATCGGATTGAGAGCCTTGATTAACCCGGGAATGGGGGAGGAAGTGCTGATTCCTCAGCCCAGTTATGTTTCATATGAGCCGTGTTCTATTCTGGCAGGAGCAAAACCGGTTATAATCAACTTAAGGGCTGAGAATGAGTTTCGTCTGACTGCACAGGAATTGGAGGAAGCTATTACAGACAAAACCAAGCTGCTGATCCTTCCATTTCCTAATAACCCAACGGGCGCGATCATGGAAAAAAAGGAATTAGAGGAAATTGCCAAGGTCATTATTGAGAAGGACATTCTAGTAATGTCAGATGAGATTTACTGTGAACTTACATACAAGGAAAAACATGTCTCAATTGCCAGCATTCCCGGTATGCAGGAGCGAACCCTTTTAATCAATGGCTTTTCCAAAGCATATGCCATGACAGGTTGGAGACTCGGATATGTGTGTGGACCCTCCAACATCATTGCGCAGATGACCAAAATACATCAATTTGCTATTATGTGTGCGCCTACAACCAGCCAGTACTCTGCCATAGAAGCTTTGAAAAATGGGGATGAGGATATATTTGAGATGCGTACGGCATATAACCAGAGAAGAAGATATCTGATGCATGCGTTCCGTGAGATGGGCTTAGAGTGTTTTGAACCCTTCGGTGCTTTTTATGTCTTTCCCTGCATCAAGGAATTTGGCATGACCAGCGATGAGTTTGCAGCACGTTTTCTAGAGGAAGAAAAAGTAGCTGCTGTCCCCGGTACAGCCTTTGGTGACAGTGGGGAAGGATATTTAAGAATTTCCTATGCATATTCCTTGGAAAAACTGAAAATTGCTATGGATAGATTACAACATTTTATTACTAGATTACGGGAAGAACAAAAATAATGCATATTATATTACATCAGCCGGAAATACCGGCAAATACAGGAAACATAGGCAGAACCTGTGTAGCTACTGGTACCAGCCTACATTTGATTGAACCACTGGGTTTTCGTTTGGATGAGAAGTCTGTGAAGAGAGCCGGCATGGATTATTGGGAAAATTTGGATATTGCATGTTATGTCAATTATCAGGATTTTGTGGAAAAACACCCCACAGCGAAAGTCTGGATGGCAACCACAAAAGCAGAACGATGTTATACGGAAGTAAGCTTTGGGCCGGATGATTTTATTATGTTCGGAAAGGAAAGTGCCGGAATACCGGAAGAAATTCTGATAGAGAAGGAAGAAAATTGTATTCGGATTCCCATGCTGCCTACCATAAGATCCCTGAACTTATCCAACTCCGTTGCTATTGTTTTGTATGAAGCACTGAGACAAAATGGATTCTCCACCATGCAAAAGACGGGTGAGTTGCATCATCTGCATTGGAAGGAATCATATTAAGAAATAATTAAAGATTTATCTTTGCATGTTTTGCTATAATTTGTATATGGGAAGCTGGATCACAAGTCCGGCTTCCCATATAAAATGTGTAAAGAAAGAAGATGCACCAATGAATCCTTATCTGGAACAAAGCCGAATCCTCACAGAAAGTGATTATGCACAACAGAAACGAGAGCTAAGAGAAAGGCTGAGGCATGAGCACTTAAAGAAACTGAGACGCAAACGCCTAAGAAGAAAGCTGATTGTAGTCTTTTTGCTTTCTATGACAGCAATTCTACTGCTCGTTTGGACAATTACTCTTATTCTTCCTAGTAGAGGAACCTTTGCAAGTTGGGAGGAAAGCATAGGGATGTTACCCAATGATACAGAAAGGTCTGCTTGGATTGTGGACTATCTTACTCCCAATGAATATTCCAGACCAGGAGATGTTCTTAATGAAGTAAACAGTATTTTTGTACATTATACAGCCAATCCGGGAACAAGTGCGGCACAGAATAGAAGTTATTTTGAACAGTTGAAGGATACACATGAACGGTCAGCCAGTGCCCACTTTGTGATTGGATGTGAGGGTGAGATCATACAGTGCATTCCTTTAGATGAGATTGCATATGCGGTGCAAACAAGAAACAATGACTCCATATCTATAGAATGCTGCTATGTGGATGAGAATGGTTCCTTTACCCAAAAGACATACAAATCTTTGCTTTCCCTCATTACATATCTTTTAAACTATTATAATCTGGATACAGAGGATGTTCTTCGCCATTATGATTGTGGAGGGAAAAAATGTCCTTTATACTATGTTGAAAATGAGGATAAATGGGAACAACTTAAAATAGATGTGGAAGAAAAACGAAAAGAGTAAAGGGAGTACTTTGATTGACATTGCCAAAGTAGCGGAGTATGGTTAAGTAGATTGTTTTACATACTCAGGTGAGGTTTTGATCAAGTAAAGAGGGGGCTCTGTCATGAGCATTTTGAAAGACATAAAATGGCAGTCGGTGATATATTCCTTATTTTATATTGCCATAGGAATTGTCCTTTTGCTATTTCCTAAAACAACGGCAACTACCGTTTGCTATGTAGCGGGCGGTTCAGCCATTATAGCCGGTCTGATTATTGTGTGTATCTATTTATTTCGGGATGCAAGAAAGAATGCGTACCGAAATGATTTTGTGTGTGGTTTACTAGCAGTTTTGATGGGAGTGTTTATTATTTGCCGTGTAGACTTGGTTCTGGGGCTCACTCCCTTTATTTTAGGAATTGCGGTAATGGTAAGCGGATTTATTAAGCTACAGAACTGTATTGATGTCAGGCGAATGGGCTATGGCAATGGGCTGACATTATTTTTATTGGCACTTGTGAATGTTGTGTTAGGAATCATACTGATTATTGACCCCTTTGGGACAACCATTGTGCTGTTCGTGATTATTGGAATAGGACTTATTTTCAGCGGTATATCAGATTTGTTTGCAACCATTTATCTTTCCGGTAAGGTGAAGGACTTTTTGAATGACATGAATTTACCTGATTTGTCGGTAGAAGAAATGCAGGACAAAGACGAAATACAAAACAAAGAAGAAGAAAAAGCAGATAACGAAACACAAAGCGAAGAGGAGAGGTAACAATTTCTATGAATCTATTATCACCTTCCATTTTATCAGCGGATTTCAGTCAGTTAGGAGCTCAAATACAACAGGTGGATGCAGCCGGAGCGCAGATGCTTCACATTGATGTCATGGATGGTATATTTGTACCCTCCATAACCTATGGTATGCCTGTCATCAAGTCTATCAGAAAAGTGACCCCCCAAATTTTCGATGTACACTTAATGATAGAAAAGCCAGAACGTTATATAGAGGCGTTTGCCGATTGCGGAGCGGATATGATTACATTTCATTTCGAGTCCACTGACAAAGCTGATGAAGTGATTGATCAGATACATGCAAGGGGTCTTAAAGCCGGAATCTCTATTAAGCCGGGTACCTCTGTAGAAGTGGTAAGGCCTTTTTTGGATAAAGTGGACATGATACTGGTCATGACAGTAGAACCGGGCTTTGGAGGGCAGTCTTATATCAATTCCTGTACGGAAAAGATACGCTGTGTGAGGAAAATGGTTCAGGATTGTGGAAGATCCATTTATATACAGGTGGATGGAGGTATAAACAGGGAGAACCTGAAAACAGTACTGGATGCTGGTGCCAATGTGATTGTTGCCGGATCTGCTATATTTAAAGGAGATATCAACTCCAATACAGCCTATTTCCTTAAGCAGATGGTAACCAAAGAGTAGAATGAATACCTTCTAAGGTATCTTGCAATATAGTGAGAATATGGATGAGTAATGGGAACATGAGCGGAGCTGCCTTAGGGTAGCTCCCTTTTTGGTAAATACTACATCATTAAGTAGGTAAGCCTAATGAAATGTAAGTTAATGTAAAAATGTAAAATAAACTTGACATTACAAAAATGCCATATTATACTACATAAAAGTAAAGCCAACTTTACTTTGGAAATAGAAAGGTAGGAGGTGCCATGGAGACCCGCATACAGGAGTTACGAAAAGTAAGGCGAGTCACTCAAAATGAATTGGCAGATGCTGTCAATGTAAGCAGACAAACAATCATTTCACTGGAAAGTGGCAGATACAATGCGTCTTTGATATTGGCACACAAGATTGCAAGGTTTTTTGGGGTGACAATTGAAGAAATTTTCATATTTAATGAGGAGGATGAAGACATATGAAAGCACTCTGGAGAGGAAGCTGTAAGGCAAAAAACAATGCAGAATACCGAGCGGTTCTGAAAAAGAGATTAGTTTACTTATGGATTACGCTTTTAGCAGGTTTTATTGCCGCTGCACTGGGTCTAATTATTTTTTTGCTTGATATTCTGAACATAACAGCTTTTCAGTCAGGTATACTGTTCGGTATGGGAATAGGATTGATTTTGGGGTCTATTATAGGTATGATTCGCATTTATACTACTTTATCCAGTGAAGAAAAACTAAAAGAAAGCAGACTGAAGGAGACCGATGAAAGAGAACTGGAAGTAAATAGCAAGGCTCTTCGAATGACAGCTTGGATTTTACTGGTATGTCTTTACATATTAATGCTTGTTGGAGGTCTGTTTGAACCAATTATTATGAATGTGTGTAGTTTACTAATAGGCATTTTTTTGATCAGTTATACTTTGTTAAGATTTTACTACCAGAAAACGATGTAAAGAGTAGAAATAGAAAGGAATAAGTATGGAAGAGATTTTACAGGTACAGGGCTTAAAGAAGACCTTTAAGCTTTCTACAAAACAACAGAAAATTGAAAAGACAAATGAAAAGATGAAGGTAGCAGTAGATGATTTGACTTTTACTGCATACAAAGGGGAGGTATTTGGGTTATTAGGACCTAATGGTGCCGGCAAGACAACTACGTTGCGTATGCTTGCCACACTCATCAAACCTGATGAAGGAGATGCTGTATTGTGTGGCTTAAGTATCATGAAAAATTCCGAAATGGTACGTAGTAAAATAGGATTTTTAACAAGTGAACTAAAGCTGGAGGACTTTTTTACTCCCAATTATTTATTTGATTTCTTTGCAAATCTTCATGGTGTGATGCCGGCGGAAAGAGCAGCACGCAAAAAGTCGCTGTTTGAGAGGTTTGGCATTGATAAGTTTGCTGAAGTGAAGGTTGGCAATTTATCAACCGGAATGAGGCAGAAAACATCTCTTGCTATTTCTCTGGCACATGATCCAGAAGTGATTATTTTTGATGAACCCACTAATGGACTGGATGTATTAACAGCCAAAGTAGTAACTGATTTCCTTCTAGACCTAAAGAGTCAGGGGAAGACCATCATTGTGTCCACACATATCTTTAGCCTGATTGAAAAAATTTGTGATCGTGTTGGTATTATCATCAATGGTCATATGGAAATCTGTGACACACTGGATGTCGTAAAGCAAGGTAAGAGTTTAGAGGATCGGTTTTTTGAAATATACGAGGAAAAGGTAGGAAGTATTGCATGAGTAAAGATATGTTGACAATTATCAGAAAAGAATTTGCGCGCTTCTTTGGAGATAAAAGAATGGTGTTAACCA
Source organism: Lachnospiraceae bacterium (assembly GCA_035271185.1). Taxonomy (GTDB): domain Bacteria; phylum Bacillota; class Clostridia; order Lachnospirales; family Lachnospiraceae; genus Acetatifactor. The sequence continues at coordinate 30,514 of DATERV010000142.1, forward strand.
CTGTTTTACTCCCAGGATTTATTATTTACATACTTTATTCCTTCATGGGTGATGGATTTATGAAGGAGTTTATGACAGAAGAGGGTTATGTAGCAAAAGCTTACGTAGAAAACATGCCGGACGAACTTTCTCCTATGTTACATGAACTGTCTGCAGAGTGGACGGAAGTAGCGGATGGGGAAACCCAGGATATCAAGACTAAGCTTGAGAATAAGGAAGCAGATGTTTTGGTAGTATTTCCTGAAGATTTTATGTCAGATGTAAACGTTTATGATGTGGCTGGAGGGCAAAAGGCTCCTAATGTAGAAGTTTATTACAATTCTACTCAAACAGAATCTTCCAATGTACGAGGTATACTGGTGAATCTACTGGATTCCTATGAAGCTTCCATGGCAAACAAATTTGATGTAAATAGTGACGACCAGGTTTACGATATGGCTACAGAAAAGGATGCAACAGGCCAGATATTTTCTATGATGCTTCCTATTCTACTAATGACATTTATGTTTAGTGGATGTGTCTCCATTGCTCCTGAAGCCATTGCAGGTGAAAAAGAAAGAGGCACCATTGCCACCTTACTTGTTACTCCAATGAAGCGTAGCGCACTGGCTTTGGGTAAGATTATCAGTTTAAGCTGCATTGCTCTTTTATCAGGTTTATCCAGCTTTGTAGGTACCATGCTGTCTCTGCCTAAAATGATGGGGGGAGCTGTATCGGGCATGAGTGCATCTGTATATATGATGTCAGATTATTTATTGCTCTTAGGAATTATCCTAACAACTGTTTTAGTACTTGTGTCATTGATTTCCGTTATTTCCGCATTTGCAAAGAGCATTAAAGAAGCATCCACTGCTGTTACTCCATTAATGATCATTGTTATGATGATTGGGGTTGCGCCCATGCTCAGTCAGGATAAGGAAAAGAGCCTTGGTATTTTTGTAATTCCGCTCTATAACAGTGTAAATTGTATGACGGGTATTTTTTCCTTTAACTATCAACCGTTACAAATGGTAATAACCATGATCGTCAATGTACTTTTTGCAGGAGTGCTTGCTTGGGTTCTGACCAGACTGTTCAATGATGAAAAAGTAATGTTTTCAAAGTAGGGAAAGCGGCATTGACAAAGAATGTGCTTTATGCTAACCTAACATTCAGAATAGAAAAAGCAGTGAAGAAGAGAGTACTTTTGCAAACGTTTACAGAGAACCTTTCTGTGTTTAAGAAAACATAGAGCTGAGAGAAAGGGAACCGGAACATTAGGAATATGGCTTCTGAGCAGTGCACCGAACCTAGCGGTAAGGCTGCAACAGGTCCGCCTGTTATAGCGGAGGGTGTTGACTGGCACCTGTTAAGGTCTTTTCCCGTGAGGGAAAGATGAAGAGAAGTGGTAACACGGACTTAGGGTTCGTCTTCTTACATGAGAATGTAGGAAGATGGGCCTTTTTTTATGCGCACCTGGCGGATTGGAATTTGTTATTCCAAAACCCGCTCGGGCGAGAGAGTGTCTAAAATTTGTGATTGAATCAGGAAGGAGATTATGAATGAGCAAAGAAAAGTATTATATTACAACAGCAATTGCTTATACTTCAGGCAAACCTCATATAGGCAATCATTATGAAGTGGTTCTGGCAGATAGTATTGCCAGATACAAAAAAGCACAGGGATATGATGTGTTCTTTCAGACAGGAACGGATGAGCATGGTCAGAAAATTGAACTAAAGGCAAAGGAAGCAGGGGTAACCCCCAAGGAGTTTGTTGACAATGTTGCCGGTACCATAAAGGATCTTTGTGATTTGCTGGACATTTCTTATGATAAATTTGTGAGAACGACAGACCCGGAGCATGAGAAACAAGTGCAGAAAATTTTCAAAAAACTTTATGACCAGGGAGATATCCATAAAGGAGCATATGAGGGATTATATTGTACTCCCTGCGAGTCTTTTTGGACAGAATCCCAGCTTTTAGATGGCAAGTGTCCGGATTGCGGAAGAGAAGTTAAGCCTGCAAAAGAAGAAGCTTATTTCTTCAAAATGAGCAAGTATGCTGATAAGCTGATTGCCCATATCAATGCACATCCGGAATTTATCCAGCCTGTATCCCGTAAAAATGAAATGATGAATAATTTCCTGCTACCGGGCTTGCAAGATCTGTGTGTTTCAAGAACCTCATTTATGTGGGGAATTCCGGTAGATTTTGATAACAGACATGTAATTTATGTGTGGCTGGATGCCCTGACAAACTATATTACCGGTATTGGATATGATGCAGACGGAAACAGCTCAGAGCAGTATAAAAAATTATGGCCGGCAGACCTTCATTTGATTGGTAAGGATATTATCCGTTTCCATACTATTTACTGGCCTATTTTCTTGATGGCTTTAGGAGAACCTCTCCCGAAGCAAGTATTCGGTCACCCCTGGTTGTTACAGGGAGATGGTAAAATGAGTAAATCCAAAGGAAATGTCATCTACGCAGATGATTTGGCAACCTTCTTTGGCGTTGATGCAGTTCGTTATTTCGTCCTTCATGAGATGCCTTTTGAAAATGATGGTGTCATTACCTGGGATCTGATGGTGGAGAGACTCAATTCCGATCTTGCCAATACGTTAGGGAACCTGGTGAACAGAACCATCTCTATGACAAATAAGTATATGAGTGGTGTATTGTACAATAAGGGTTGTGCCTTACCAGAAGAGCAGGTTATCGATGCAGACCTGAAGGCTTTGGTCAGTGCTACACTGGAAAAGGTGAACACGAAGATGGAGGATCTGCGTGTAGCAGATGCTCTCACGGAGATATTTACTGTATTCAAACGGTGCAATAAGTATATTGATGAAACAGAGCCTTGGAAGCTGGCAAAGGATGAAAGCAGGGCAGACAGACTTGCTACTGTTTTATACAACCTGGCTGACAGCATTATGGCAGGCGCGTCCCTATTGGCACCCTTTATGCCAGGAACAGCTGATAAAATTGCAGAACAGTTTAACACCAGTTTAAGAACCTTTGATGAATTAAGCCAGACTGGTTTGTATCTGGATGGAAACAAAGTAGTGGAAACACCGCAGATTCTGTTTGCTAGGCTGGATCTTGCTGAAGTAAAACAAAAGGCAGAAGAAATGAATGCACAAAGAAAGGCAACAGATACCGATAAGGAGCCGGAAGAAAAGAAGGAAGAAGAACCGGTTATTGATATAGAAGACAAACCGGAGATTTCTTATGATGATTTTTCCAAACTGCAGTTTCAGGTAGGAGAAATTATTGCCTGTGAACCAGTTCCTAAGTCCAAGAAGCTTTTATGTTCACAGGTGAAAATAGGAAGCCAGGTCAAGCAGATTGTTTCTGGCATCAAGGCTCATTATACTCCTTCTGAGATGGTGGGAAAAAAGGTGATGGTACTGGTGAACCTGAAGCCTGCTACACTTGCCGGTGTACTGTCTGAGGGTATGCTTTTGTGTGCGGAAGATGCAGATGGAAATCTGGCACTGATGAAACCCGAAAAATCAATGCCTACAGGTGCTGAAATATGCTAATAGATAATCCTTAAAATTTTGTAAAATACTTATAATATGTAAATGGGTAGTGTATAATCAATGCATGGCTGAACTTTTGTCCGGTCATGCATTTTTGTGCGAGTAATGAGCCAAATCCCAAGTAAGCTTGAGCATTTGATATTTTGTGGTAACAGGCGAGGATTTATGGAGAATGTTGTAACTTGGCTATTAAAACATCTTGTCATTCCTAATTTCATTTGATATGATTTAAATTAGTAACATATTATAGAAAACAAGGTTAGAAGAATGATAAATCCTCAAAGCAAGCTATGTGATATCAGATGGGCCTCTCCTGCTGATTGGCAATCGACCATGCAAATGGTCTGGAAGACGTTTTTGAAGTATGAAGCAGACGATTATACAGAAGAGGGTATTCATAATTTTTATGACTTTTTAACAAACGGCAGAATCCACAAGATGTTTTTGGAGGGTACTTATTTAATGATGATAGCCCTTGATGATGATAGAGTCATTGGGCAGATTTCTGTAAGAAATGGAAACCACATTTCTCTTTTATTTGTGGATGAAGACTATCATAATAAGGGTGTAGGCAGGGAACTCATAAATAAAATGGGTGATTATTTAAAGTGTAACAGAAATGAAGTTTATGTGTCGGTAAAGGCTGCTCCCTATGCAGTAGGTTTTTACAGAAGATTGGGATTTCGGGAATGTTCACCGGAACAGGAGTTTTCGGGAATAAGAGTAACATCCATGCAGATGTTCTTATAGATGGAGATATATGCAAGAAAAGTTTGCAGTTAACTGCTGATTCGTATTAGATAAAAGGAATGGAAGGTATTTATATGGGAAAATTGTTTAATATTGAAAGTCCCCTGATTCAGGGAATGAACAAAGTTGCGGATTTGATGTGGTTGAATATCCTGGTACTGTTTTGCAGTCTGCCAATATTTACGATAGGTGCATCACTTACGGCGGCACATTATGTTGCATTGAAAATGCATCGCAACGAAGAAGGCTACATAACAAAGGATTTCTTTAGAGCATTCAAATCAAATTTTAGGCAGTCTACAATTGTGTGGTTGCTGATGATGCTGGTTGCAGTCATTTTGGGATTTGATTATTACCTCATTTTGGAGAATATGATAGAGGTGCCATATTTGCTTAGAGTCGTAATCTTTGCTGCAACTTTTATTTTTGCATTTATGCTTATGTGGATTTTTCCTATGCAGGCAAAGTTTGAGAATTCTATTTCCAGAACAATTAAGAATTCTTTTGCGGTGGCACTGATGAAATTTCCAAGATCAATTCTGATGCTTATTCTGTATGTAATACCATGGCTTATTGTATGGTTGTCAATACGAGCAATCCCCTTATTTTTAGTTTTTGGAGTATCTGTACCTATCTATTTTTCAGTCATGCTGTACAATAAGTTTTTTAAAAAACTGGAGAATAATGTTATGGAAAGAATTGACGCAGAAGGCAATACAGAAGATCATGCAGAGGAAAAAGCGGATGATACCGAAAGAATTTTTAGCGACAAGCCACTGATTAGAGGAGAAGATGATTATCAAAGTGGAAAGAAAAAGGATGGGAAGTAATCACCAGAAAGGGTACATTATAAGATGGATGATGCCCGGTAGTGTATTGATTCTGCTTATTATTTTGATGATGATTTATTTTTCTGTTAAAGGTAAACAGGCAGAGCAAAAGGACTTTAACAAGAAGCTGATTACTCAGGCTGAGGTCAATGCAAATACGATATCTGGTATCATTAATGGCATACAGATCAGTGCCGGCACCATGGCTAACTATCGACAGCAGGAGTTGCAAGGGAATGTAAACTACGGCTCCATGTTGAAGTCAATTGTGGAAGAATCAGGTGCTTACAATGCGGTAGTCTGTACGGATGATGGAACTGCGTACCTATATGACGGTACTACTGTACAGATTGACAAGACAGACTATTTTCAAGGAACTATTTTAGAAGAAACCCGGGTCACTTTTACGAAGGATGACGGAATTGAGGGAAGAGAAAGCATTGTAATCGTTGTGCCGATTCAAAAAGAGGAAAACGCAAGTCAGTATTTTATTTGCTATTATGACCTGTCAGAGTTTGGCAAAATAGTGAAAAGAGAAGATTTTGGAGATTCTTCCTTTTGTCTTTTACTGGATAGGAACGGAAGGGTGATTGTAACCGACAGTAGTGAGGCAAGTAACTTTTGCAGAGAAACAGAAGATTATTTCTCCTTACTAAAAGAAGATGTGGCTAATCAGAAGACAGTAGAGGGATTGTGGATCCGTGCATTAAACGGTGAAACTGGAATCGGTTACTATGCCATTAAGGGTGAGAAAAGGGCAATTCTGGTGACATCTGTTGCAGATAATGATTTCTATTTTGTAGTGGGTGTAGATTGCAAGTACATAGATGCTGCAGTTGAGGTACAGTGGTCCGGAAATGCCGGAATGGTAAGACAGATTATGATTACGATGCTTATTTTTGTAGGTGTGGTGATTGTCATCAACATTATCACTAAGGTGAAGGAGAATGAAAACAGCAGGAAACTGGCTGACATTGCGGATACAGATGTGTTGACAGACTTATATAATAAAGCAGCTACAGAACGAGAAATCAAACAATACTTAGCGGAGCATCCGAATGATAAGGGGCTTATGTTGGTATTGGATATTGATAATTTTAAAAAGATAAATGATACAATGGGGCATGCTTTTGGAGATGAAGTACTGCACACTTTCGGTATTCAGATCAGAGCACAATTCCGAGCGAATGATATTGTTGGACGAACCGGAGGAGATGAATTTACTGTTTATGTTCATGATATAAAAAATCATGAAGCAATACAGAGTCAAGCAAAGAGAATTGAAGAGTTTTTTCACAATTTTCAGGCTGGAGAATATGTAAAATACTCAGCTACTGCAAGTATCGGAGCAGCCATTTATCCAGATGATGCACATGATTTTGAAGGCTTGTATAAAGCTGCTGATCATGCACTTTATGTAGCTAAGAGAAGGGGAAAGAACAGATTGACCTTTTATGGTGATGAGAACAATTAATTTCTTCTCATACACATCCGATTTGTCAGACAATAATCAAGAAACTTTTTTGGTTAATTTGCATATGATAGAAAAGTAATTTTGGTCAACTTGTCTTGAGAAATATAAAAACATTATCATTATTAGCAAAACTAACAATATGAGTAAAAAACTTTGTGAAATTGTGGTATAGCGGTATAGAAAAAATTTGGTTATACTAAAGTACAGTTGATACGGATGTATCTTTTAGTGCAAGAAAGGAGTCATTACAAATGGCAAGTTTATCTTTAAAAAATATCTGCAAAATTTATCCTAATGGATTTGAGGCAGTAAAAGATTTTAGTCTTGATATCGCAGATCAGGAATTTATTATTTTCGTAGGTCCTTCTGGATGTGGTAAATCTACAACCCTTCGTATGATTGCAGGTCTGGAAGACATTACTTCTGGAGAATTAAAAATTGGTGATAGAATTGTTAATGATGTAGAGCCTAAGGATAGAGATATCGCAATGGTATTCCAGAACTACGCTCTGTATCCTCATATGTCGGTTTATGATAATATGGCATTTGGTCTAAAATTAAGAAAAGTTCCTAAGGATGAGATCGATAAGATGGTAAAGGATGCTGCTAAGATCCTTGATCTTACACCACTCCTTGATAGAAAGCCTAAGGCTCTGTCCGGTGGTCAGAGACAGCGTGTTGCTATGGGCCGTGCTATTGTACGTAATCCTAAGGTATTCCTTATGGATGAACCTCTTTCTAACTTGGATGCTAAACTCCGTGTACAGATGCGTATCGAAATTGCTAAACTGCACCAGAGACTGGGCACCACCATTATCTATGTAACACATGACCAGACAGAAGCTATGACACTGGGTACCAGAATTGTAGTTATGAAAGATGGTCTTATTCAGCAGGTTGATACTCCTCAGAATCTGTATGAAAAGCCCAAGAACTTATTTGTTGCTGGATTCATGGGATCACCTCAGATGAACTTCATGGATGCTACTGTTGAAGTATCTGGTGATGTTGCTAGCTTAAAGATTGCTGGTCATAGCATTCCTCTTCCTCCTGCTAAGTCTAAAAAGCTTATTGATGGTGGATATGATGGCAAGGATGTTACCTTTGGTGTTCGTCCTGAAGACGTATATGATTCCCAGATGTACATTGAAGCATCTCCTAACAGCGTATTTGAATCTACCATTAAGGTATATGAATTGCTTGGTGCAGAAGTTTACTTATACTTCGACCTTGAAGAATATCCTATTACAGCAAGAGTTGATTCACGTACAACTGCAAGACCTGGCGATACCGTTAAGTTTGCACTTGATGTTGAGAAGATTCATGTATTTGATAAGGAAACAGAACAGGTTATTACCAACTAGTATGTATGCTATAGGGGATGCTTATGCATCCCCTATTTTTATTACCATATTCCGGTACACATATGTTAGTGTGAAATAACGCATGTATTTATTTCTTGCGATTCATGATAAAATAAGGTATTATAGGCATATGTAAGGCTTTAGGTAGTTAAGAAAGGGATGCAAATCAGATGATATCAAGTCAAATTATACAAACCAGTATAGAGGAACTAAAGGCCATTACCAAGGTTGAACTTTGTGTTTATGATGTGAATGGTAATGAAGTGGCTAGCACCATAGCAATGGACGATATTACAACTAAGCTAATTGTAGGATTTGCCCAGTCTCCCGCAGACAGTCAGGTAATAGGGTTACATCATTTGTTGAAAATTCTTGATGAAGGAGAACTGCAATTTGTTCTTGTAGCAAGAGGGGTTAGTGATGACGTATATATGGTGGGTAAAATTGCAGTAAGCCAGTTACAAAACCTCGTTATTGCATATAAAGAAAAATTTGATAGAAATAATTTTTTCCAGAATCTTCTGTTGGATAATTTATTGTTGGTGGATATTTATAATCGTGCCCAAAAGCTTCATATTGAAGTAGTGGCACCTCGTGTGGTTTTTCTGGTTGAAGCGAAGCTTGAAAAAGATGGTATAGTATCAGAACTATTAAAAGGAATGTTCACACCGCAGAGTGGTGATTATATAACAGCAGTGGATGAAAGCAGCATTATTCTGATTAAGTCATTGGATGAAGGGTATAGTAAAGAATCTATGACAGAGATAGCACAGAATATTGTGGGTATGATGAATGTAGAAGCCATGTTGAATGTAAAAGTATCCTTTGGTACAGTTGTACAGGAAATGAAGGATGTATCCAAGTCCTATAAAGAAGCGAAAATGGCACTTGACGTAGGTAAAATATTCTATGCGGAAAAGAATGTGATTGCATATAACACATTAGGAATTGGTCGTCTCATATACCAGCTTCCTGTGAATCTTTGTCGTATGTTTATTCAGGAGATATTCGGTGATACCATTCCTGAAGAGTTGGATGATGAAATGCTTAGTACCATTAATAAATTTTTTGAGAATAATCTGAATGTATCAGAGACATCCAGACAGCTCTTTGTTCATAGAAATACGCTTGTTTACAGAATTGAAAAACTACAGAAGAGTACAGGACTTGATATTCGGACATTTGATGATGCTCTTACCTTCAAAATCGCATTAATGGTCGTTAATTATATGAAGTATCTAGACAAAACAGAGTATTGAAGATAAAGCAGCAGCTTGAAATGAAATGTATTACGGTTCAAATAGACTGACAGCAGATTTACTGCTGTCAGTTTTTTGTTTCAGTAAGGCAGCCTACCTATTGAGAGAATGTTACAGGTAATAGTCATAATGCCTCAAACTTAGGAATATACTTGTAAAAAAACTAAAAACTGGGGGATGTTATGATAAAAGAGGACAAGGGTTTTTATGATAAAAGAGTTGTGTATCTGGATTACTTAGAGCGCGGTAAGAAGGTAAAAAATGGTGGATTTTACAAGTGGGAAGTGAAAGGAGATACCTGTCGTGTCATGATTCATGTACGGGGGTTGTATCCCACAGATACAATACAGGGTGAAATACTGATAGTGTCCCAGGGAATCAGTTATCCTGCAGATCATATAACCCTTCATCTTGGAAGTGGTGAATACTTAGCTGTTTGGAATGCGAACAGTCTGGCCGGTACTGAGGTTGGAGTGGATAAGTGTGATGGATTGCAAATACGTTTATCAGAAAACCGTCTATTAAAGGGATTGTGGAGAGAAAGTCAGGAAGCACCCGTAATGAAGGAAGAACCAGTAACACACGAGAACCCCATAATGGAGGAAGAACCGGTGGCACAGGAGATAACTATAGTGAAGGAAGAAGTATCTGCACAGGAAATGCCTGTTATGAAGGAAGAGCCACTTGTACAGAAGAAAACTGAAAAAATAGAAGAACTGGTAGAACAGGATATTCCGATGCTGAAAGATGACCCTGCTTTGACAGATGAGAAAGGGCAGCTGAAAGAAACCAGAGAAGCACCGGTTGTGGAAAAACCGCTTTCCTTGTGCAGCGATAAGTGGCAACAGTTAAAAACCCAATTTATTATCATTACACCTTTTCAGGATGGAAGGGAATATCTCTCTATTACTCCCAGAGATTTCACTGTTCTTCCGGGTAAATACCAGACATTGGTACAGAACAGCTTTCTGTTACACGGATACTATAACTATGGCCATGTAGTACTAGCCAGAGAAAAAGACCGGTTGGAGGAAAAGTATTATCTCGGAGTGCCTGGTGTCTATTATGACAGAGAAAAACAGGCAGCACTTATGTTTGGATTCGAAGGTTTTGAAGGTGGAAATACCAAGTCAAAAGATGGTGGCTTTGGATATTATATGAAGCGGGTTGAAATCTAGAACTAAATACCCTCACAATCAAATGGGGGGATAAAGCTTTCCGAAGCAGTATCCCCCTCCTGTATAAAGGCATTCTCTATGCCTATTTGTATACAATAATCAAGGAGCATGCGATATTCAGTTCTGGTAACTCGTCTACTTAATTCGGGCATATTAGGAAAAAATCTCATGGGAGTATATTGGCTCATAATACTTAGGTAGATATTATCCCTATAGGTATCATGCAGGTAACTTATGATTTTCTTGGAATCAGCCAGATGCCTGGGAAGAAGCAGATGGCGCACGATGATTCCACGTCTCATGAGCTCTGTATCATGATCCATAATAGGTGTACCTACCTGACGGTACATTTCTGCAATTGCCTCTGATGCAAACTGAAAATAATCAGGTGCATTGGAGTACTTGGAGGAGAGCTTTGTAGAATAATACTTTAAGTCAGGCAGATAGATGTCGACAAGACCACTTAGGAATTTGAGGGTTTCTGCTTTTTCATATCCGCCGGTATTATATACAATGGGAATCTGAAGACCGTGGTCTTTGGATTTTTCCAAAGC
>DATERV010000143.1:0-11599 GCA_035271185.1 Lachnospiraceae bacterium
CACCGACCGTCTAAACAAAACGGAACCGGACCAGTATCTGGATACCATAAAAGTACTCATCAATTATAATAATAAACGATACTCATTAAGTGGTTTTGCAGAAAGAGATATTCTTTCTCTTCAGAGAGCGATTATGCTGCTACAATCACGATTTATAGACAGATATGGTAAATTTCAGTACTTTATAAAAACCAACTTAAAATTATAATGTAATTATTTATAAATGGAGGAGAATAATGAACAATATTCATTTTGTCGGATATAGTGCGATTCATCCGACAGACTTTGTGTTTGATTTTTCTCAGGGTGACTGCTTCCTGCTTTTACTCATTACCACGCCTGCTGAATTTTGGGTAGATGGTTATATTAAGGAATATCCGGCTAATTCTGCCATTCTTTATGCTCCCGGGCAAAAGGTATATTATCGTGCTTGTACAGAAATCTATAAAAATGACTGGATTCGCTTCTATTCAGATGAGACATTTGTAATAAGCTTTCCCATCACCGGTATTCCATTTCCTGTGTCGGACGCTGAGTACTGTCACAATCTCTTTAAGCTGCTGACCTGGGAATCCTCTTTCTCCTCTCCCAAAAGTGAATTGGTTATTTCACATCTGCTTAGGGTTCTATTCCTTAATCTTTATGAAGATGCCCAAAATCGTCAGGAGAATCTCCATGCTACAGAATTACTTTCATTAAGAAAAAGGATCTATAATACTCCACAGTTGGACTGGAATCTGAACGAAATGGCCAGACAGCTTCATCTCAGTGTCGGCTACCTGCAGATCATATACAAAAAAACATTCGGAGTATCCTGTATGGATGATGTGATTGAAGGACGTATCCGCCTGGCAAGTGAAAAACTCATCTATACCCAAAATCCCATAAATGAGATTGCAGAGTCATGTGGCTATCATAACGTAGAGCACTTTTGCAGGCAATATAAAAAAATCTCTGGAATCACACCAGGAGATTTTAGAAAGTCCATGAAAAATGTACCTTCGGATAATAGTTTATCACATAGGGAACCCCGGTACAGATGATTCTGCACCGGGGTTATTAGGGAGAATAACATATATAGAATATGGTAACTGCAATTCACTACAAATGCCAATAACTTGGGACCTAAACCCGTAAATATACTGCTCCTGCAGTCCAGTCTTTCATCCCCGATATGACGATTTGGTTGTCTTTTTGCTGCAATACCTGTTGTCCATAAGAAGCAATCATCCGGTATTTCTTATTTAATGGAATCACCAGCTCCTGCTTCGCATTCTGAAAACCATGGAATACAATCAGCATTTCCTCTTCATTTTGTCTGACAACTGCCTGTAATCCTTCCGGATGTCTCATACGGGAACTCTTTTTATCATATACCCTTGTAGTACCGTGTAGCAGAACCTGCTCAGCCTGCTCATAAAATATAATGCCATCTGTTACTGCTTTCCATTGTTCCTCTGATAAACGTTCTATGTCACCGGACAAGCAAAGACGGCCTAAGAAGCCTGCTGCTATACTGTAAACAATACGATCAATGGAATCATTCTCCCGTAATACAGCCCATATCAGATTCTGTCTTGGTAAGATCAGGCTTTGCTGATTAGCAGCAATATAGGGCACTTCCCTGGGTTCATGTGCATCAGAAAAGGATGTCATGGCTGTTAGCGACATCATGGATGCTTCCATCCTGTGACCGCCTGAAGCGCAGTTTTCAATCACAATATCGGGAACCTCATTCTTTATCTCTTCAAAGAAGTGACGGACGCATTCCATCTGTTGCCTAAGCCCTTCTCCAAGGCTTTCTGCGCCATCACAACCTAATCCGATATTGCCGTTATAATCTACCTTTAGGTAACCAAATCCATATTCGTTCAAGAAGTCAATCAGGTGCTCTGTGAGATATTGAATCACCTTGGGATTTCTGAAATCCCAGAAGGTCCTATCGTTGCCAAAGCTGATTACAACACCGTCCCTCTTAAGATGCATATCTGCATATTCATCTGCAAACACTTTTGAGCCCTGGGTGGTTACTTCAAATTCAAACCAGATTCCCGGAATCATCCCCATCTGTCGTATCTTAGCGGTAAATTCCTTGAGATCGGGAAATCTTTTTGTATCAACAAGCCATTCTCCGTTTCCCCACTGTTCTCTGCTACCCTCACTCCAGCCGGCATCTATTACAAAATACTTAATATGCTTATCCTTCAAAATTTCTGCATACTGCAGTTCCTTTTCCTGGGTTGGATTTCCCCAAGATGAGCAATACTCATTGAATACGACTCCTAAATGCTTTTCTCCATAGGCATCTACAGCAATATTCTGAAACTGAAGTAACCCCTGGCAGGCATCCTGGATATCACCCTCGGTTACGCAAATACATGCTTTCGGAGATAGAAAGCGCTCACCGGGCTTCACCTGTTTCATCCAGGCGCCGGTTTCCATATCCGCTATTCCACCACTAAAGGACAGGGTATCTCCATCTCTGGTGAGCTCCATCTGCCACGAGGAACCTGCCTCCAGGGACACCGCCCACAGTGTATGATTTTCTTGATCCTCCACTGCTGCAGTTGGAAAATATCTTTGTGTGGTCCAACTGCCTATGGTACCAAACTTCTCTCCTTTAGGGAAAGCACTGCACCAAGCTTTCTGCAGCCCCAACTCTTCAATCGGCTGGCAAACATGCTTTCCTTCCAATGCCCATCCGCCATAAAATCTATGTAACGCCAGCTTTTCTGTCTGATCATTTCTCATCTGATAAGGACTGAGATTTTCCAGACAAAAACTAGTCAACATTTCCAATTCAAATACTCGTTCACTTTCATTAACAAACTCTGTCTGGCACCAAAGTGTCTTTTGACCCTCTTCCATAACCAAAGTATGAATAATCTGATATCCCTCATCAGCCTTTAGCAATGTTACAATCTTTTCACTTTTGTTTTCTTTTTCTTGCCACTGATCTGCAAAGGAAAGTCTGTTGGTGCTTTCTGAAAATTTTTCTGTAAATCCATTTCCCCGGCTTCTTGGATGATGACGCAAATGAAGCTGTACCAGGGATCCCTGTCTCCACTCCCGGTTATATTCCCCTCTGGTATCCCACCTGCTCTGTTCTGCATTCCAGTTTTCTGCAGGCTGAGCATGTCGGTTATGTGGCAGTAAGAGCAGAGAAGTACGTCCGTTATCATCAATCAAGTAAATGGCATCTGTATCTCCAAGCTGATATTGTTTAATTTGCATCCGTTTTCACCCTTTCTTTATGGTTAACTGTGCCAGCAGTCTGTTTCTTCCCTTTTATCAACCATAATCTGCTGACACAGCACATCCCATATATCTAGATAACTCCTTTTTGGAGCATGATATTGGCATACAACGCACTTTCGCCGGTTGCTATAATAGCATAAGCTTTACGTGCCTCTTCGTAAAATGCAAAACGTTCTATCTGACCAATTGCATTTTTCCCTCTCTCATCTGCTGTACATACAATTTTACTGTATTCGTCCCAGATAGGCGTTTTCACAGGATCGTTCTTCATAACTTCCATTAACTGCACAGGATGATCCACATATGTATCCAAAGGGAATACCTTTAAGATAGCATCTAGTATCTGGCTGGTCCCATGGCCATCCATACGAATCACTATGGCATTTTTCCCTACCGATTCTGCGGGAAAATTACCATCTGCTATTACAATGCGGTCACTATGTCCCATTTCACATAATACTTTTAACAATTCAGGTGATAAAATTTTAGGAACACCTTTCAACATTCTATAATTCTCCTTCCTTATTTATCTGGTTATGGTTCCGTCCACATCCCATAAGTCTTCCCAGCTTTTTGCGGCCTTCCACAAGAACACCTGCCCCTTAATTAATCGGCATTTCTTATCTGCTTTACGTATTCTTTCCATCTCCTCCTCTGTCAAAGGATCTTCTGTCACACACTTTAAGTTGGACAGATACTGGGGTTCTTTTACGGAAAATGGAATCGGAATCTGTCCACGCTGCACTGCCCATTTTAAGCAGATAATGGCAGGGTGAACACCATGCGCATCAGCTATTTCTACAATTTCAGGCATCTGGGTATCTGCGATATCCTCAGAAGTCCTGTCTCTTTCCGGACGGGAAGGGGAGCCAATGGGGCAATAAGCAACAGGTACAATACCGTGAGCTACTGCATAATCAAATAATTCTGGCTGCTGGAAGGAAGGATGACATTCCATCTCCAATGCGGCTGGCTGGATCTTGCATAGTGGCAGCACCTGTTCCAGCTTTGGAATGGTCATATTGGACATACCTATATATCGAACCAGGCCCATTTCAACCAGCTGTTCACACTGTCTCCATGTCTGCATAAACTCTTCCAGCGCGAATGGCTTAGACTCCGGGTTTCTGGAATCTCCATCACAGCCTGGTGCATGATAATTGGGGAATGGCCAGTGTACAAAATATAAATCAATTTGATCTAATTGCAGATCGTGCAGGCTCTTCCTGCAAGAATCCACAACTTCCGTATGCTTGTCATTCCATACTTTGGAGGTTACAAACAACTCTTTTCTTGTGACAATACCGTCCTCTAATGCCCTCTTTAGAACGGCTCCAATCTTGTCTTCGTTCTGATAGACTGCAGCACAGTCTATCAGACGATATCCACACTTTATGGCTCCGTACACCGCATCAGATACCTGGTCGGCATTATATTTATCAGATCCAAAGGTTCCAAGGCCTACACTGGGAATCTCTTCCCCGGTGAAAAGCTTTTGTGTAGAAATCTTTGAAAGTTCAACACTAGCACCCATCTCAGTCCTCCTCGGGGAATACAACAGCTACTTTACCGCAATTACCGTTTGCCATCAGGCTATATGCTTCTGATGCTTTATCCAGAGGAAATTCATGTGTAATCAGATCCTCGGGATGAATGTTCCAGCGTACCAGACGTTCTACCAGTTCTTCCATTTTCCAAAGTGATGTAACCCAGGAACCATAAATAGTCTTCTGACCGTGAATTATATCAGGGCTGGGATTAAAGGTACAAGTGCCACCTTCGCCTACGAATGCCACTTTACCCCATTCTCTGGTAGCTCTGATTGCCAGCTGACGTCCTGCATCATTTGCACTGCACTCAATAGCACGTTCACAACCCATGCCACCTGTAACATCCAATATCTGTTGTAAAGTATTTTCACCGGGAACAAATACATAATCAACCAGATTCAGTTTCTTAGCCAGCTCGATACGATATGGATTCATTTCCACACCAATCAGTTTATTCGCTCCCATTGCCTTTGCAAGCATTAGTGCTGCCAGACCAACAGGGCCTAAACCGGTAACAAGTACCGCATCATTTCCGCAAATACCGATCTTTTCAATTGCTTCATATACTGTACCAAATCCACATGCTACCTGTGCACCATCTTTATAAGTAAGTTCATCCGGTAATGCAATCAAGTCCTTTTCATCTGCTAATATGTAAGGAGCCATACCACCGTTTCTCTGCCAGCCATATGCCTGTCTGAATTTGCTCTTACAGGAAATATAATAGCCACGACGGCAATCATTGCAGACACCACAACCGGAGATATGGTAAACAACAACTCTGTCACCCTTCTTAAAACGCTTTAAGCCTTCGCCTTCTTCTATGATAATGCCGCAAGGTTCATGACCTGCTACCATACCGGGCATATATCCTTCAGGTCCTTTTCCGGTATGTTCCCTATAAATACAACGGATATCACTTCCGCAGATTGTAGTAGCTTTTGTTTTGAGTACGACCTGACCATGACCTGGTGTTGGAATATCAAACTCATTTAATTCTACTGTGCTGTTTCCTGGTAATATTGCACCCTTCATTCTCATCTTTACTGCCATTTTTTTCTCTCCTTTATTTATAATTCTTTTTTTGTACTGTTGATTCTTGAAAGGAATGGATTTAGTTAACTTATACTATTATTATAATCCTCAAAAATAATTCTTATAATAGAGAAATCTGCCAATTTTGTATTTGCCATGTCGTGTTTTAGTATCTTTTCATAATAGTCATGGTATAATGATATCATTATAAAGTTATTATCCTAGCAAATCATGTAATCGTAAGAAATTTATGATGGTCAATACCTTAATTAGGGAGATACAAAATGCAAACAAAGTATTCTGATCTGGATATTCGTTTTCAATTTGAAGGACATATGCTAAATGCCTTAAATATTGTGTTTGAACGTTTTACTAGAACCATTCCCTCTCATAGCCATGGAAATGGCTGTTACGAGATACACTATATTCCAAATGGATATGGGAAACTGGAAGCACAGGGAGAATTTTATGAGATTGTTCCCAATACACTTTATGTTACCGGACCCCGGATTAAGCATGCACAGACTCCCATTTTAGACAATCCCATGCAGGAATACTGCATTTACTTAAAGGTTCACAAGTTGCAGAAAAAGATGATCGATTCACCATTAATGGACAGTTTTCTATCTACTGTATTCTGGTTTGGATATGACAGTCAGGGTATTTCTGTACTAATGAAACAGCTTTTTGATGAATTAGAACACCGCCGCACAGGATACCTTCAGCAAGTAGAGCTTCTACTCTCCCAACTGATTATTTCCTTGGTTCGTGATTATGAGCATAGCAAGCCTGCCAGAAATCAATCCTTATCCCGTAACTTAAGCGACAGCAAATCTGTGATTATTGAAGAATATTTTTTATATGAATACAACCAGCTCTCTTTGGATGGATTAGCTGACAGACTGGGGCTATCTGCCAGACAAACCCAGCGGCTTTTACAGGAATACTATGGTAAAACCTTTCAACAAAAAAAAGCAGAGGCACGTATGTCTGCCGCTGCTATTCTTTTAGGGGAAAAGGTCCGAAGTATTACTTCTATTTCCAATGCCTTAGGTTATTCCTCTCCGGAGCATTTCTCCAATGATTTTAAAAAATATTATGGTACCAGCCCACGCGGTTTTAGGGGAAAACTATAGCAGGCAATTATTCCACCCGTTCCCACACCCAGTATCCTCTGTAGATATCCAGTGTATAAAGAGGTCTTCCTGATGAATCATATGCTGTAGCAATCGCTGTATTGTCAATATACTCACCTGCATCTTCAAATGTGATTAATGTAAACTCATTTTGTTTTACTTCTACAGTTTTCGTTTGACCAAAGATGGTTACCTCTATAGACTTCACCTGCTGATCATTCACAATAACCGGAAATAATTGAATCCACTCATTGTCTGACCAATGGCATAAGTATCCTGCCATCTGAATACCGCCATCTTCGTCAAACCATTTTGGCCAGTTCAAGCATGTTTGAGAAACTCCCCAGCCGTGCCATGTATGCTTTGCAGAAACCACATCGTAACAACTGTCGCTATCATAAAAATAGAAAACCATATCCTTCCATTTATAGCTTCCAATCACCCTGGATGTATAATTAAGCCGACCGGATGTATCTGCTGCTCGATCCGGACTGAAGCGATAACCTGCAGCATAGTTGATACACAACAGGAACCAGACACTGATGAGTAAAACAATCCCAACACGAATCAAAGAATTTCTGATTCGAATTCTTTTTGCTAATATGGTAAATTTATCTATAGACCTCTGTTCCCCTTTCTCTATTTTGATATCTTTTTTTATGGAGTCATAATAATATGCACAGCTATTGCAATCAGCCATATGTTTAGAAACAACTTGTTCACTTGCCTCTGTTGCTGACTTGTCTAAACAAAGAGGCATTAAATCCTTAATTACATCACATTCATATTTCATAACCATAATCCTCCCTCAACCCTTTTTGAATTTTTTCTTTTGCTCGGCAAAATAGCACTTTTGCTGTTGCTTCTCTTATACCTAATAAACATCCTATCTCTTTAAATGGTATCTGGCAGAACAACCGATATTCCACAATACTACGGCTCTTTTCATCCAGCTGACCGATTACCTCTCTGATATGACTGATAGTGTCTTTTTCCTCAATCACTGCACTAACTGATTTTATTTCCGGTTCTAAACTTAATTTCGATGTCAAATTTGAGTGTTTCACATGCTCTCGTAGATACCTGTAATATGTATTTTTTGCTATCTGGCATAACCACGACTTTAATGTGCATTCGCCTCTAAACCGTTTTAATGAGAGAATAGCTTGATAAAAGGTTTCTTGTGTCAACTCTTCCGCCAACATTTCTTTATATCCTGTTAGTTTTAACAAGAAATAATACACATCTTTTTGATATATTGTGTACATCTCCTCAAACTCACTCATATCATCCCTCCCTCATTTTTATAACTATTAGTAACATTAAATATGAAAAGGTAACAAAAAAAGAAAATGTATCACACATTTTCTTTTTGATTTATGTCTGGAAATGAAATATCCTATCATAGAAACAGCTTTACAATCTCTTTTATCCATGATAAATAAGAAGGTACTTTTTGATCCAACAGACTTCTTACAAGCATGATCTCCTGTTTGCTCAAATCCCCTATTTTTTCGAATGCTTCACCAACTGCTTTGGTTTTTCCTATGGCAATATCTGCTCTTGCCTGATCGCCCATAGCAAAGTACTTCCCAATAGCAAGAGCTCCTATAGAAAAGTCTCCTATTGCAATGGCTCCTAAGGAAAGGGCTCCTAAACAGATTGCTCCTGCTGCAACAATCCCAATTGCAAAACATCCTGCAGCCAACAATCCCATAGCAAACATCCCCAACGCCAGTAGCCCAAACGAAATGGTTCCCAAGGAAATGACACCCAACGAAAGAACCCCAACGGAAATAATACCTTGTGCTTTACATCCGATTGCGATGATCCCTTTGGCGTTTACCCCAATGGCGATTACGCCTCTGGCTTTCTTGGCTACATGCCATAGTGGCATTCCCCATAAAGTTCTTTCACTTTTTCTTTCATATACAGGGATTTCAATTAGAATCGTCTTATGATCGGATTTTTCATTTTCCTTACTCTCTTCCTCTACGGTTTTCTTCAATAAATAATCTAAAGAACAGTCAAACATCTCACTCATTCTCACTAATTTATCTGTTTCCGGATATGTAACATCAGATTCCCATTTACTGATAGATTGCCTAGATACTCCCAGGACTCCTGCTAGCTGCTCCTGGGTAAGATTACTCTCTTTTCTCTTTCTCGTTATCTTTTCACCTAATGTCATTTCTATAAACTCCTTATCTGATTCATTGTTTACTCATAATTATAGAGAGAAACAGTAAAAAGTTCTACCAACTATCAATTTCTAAATGTAAACTTCAGGGTGCATTTTCTATTTTAAGTCAACAATCTCATAGAGATTTTTTCCTGTCTTGTCTTCAAAATATGTTTTCAAACCCAAATTCATAATCCATTTATCCTGTGGGTAATTTCCATAACGTTGTTTTACATCCTCCATACGCTCTACCATATCCAGTACACTATTTGCACCGGCCAGACAATCGCACAGCTGAATCAACCTGTCATAATCATCAAATACGGACTCTTCTAATGCTTTCTCCACTTCGCCCTGTTTTTCCTTATTAATATCCAGATTACCAATAAAATTTTTTAGATCATGATTGCAAAAAGAATGTGTTAAGCAGATTTGCGCTACTTCATCATACCCTAATCTTAGCATATACTGATATCCATCATAAACATGCCCCAGATGCCTAGTCCCAAACTTTCTTCCGATGTCATGAAGCAACCCTAATACATACGCTTTACTAGAATCTATGTCTTCACACAACATAGCAATCTTTTCCGCGCAGCCGGCTGCCACTCTGCTATGATCTCCCCATGGACCGGGATTACAGCTTTCCGCTTCTATCAGTATTTTTTCTGCTTCCTCTCTACTTGGGTACATAACAATCTCCTTTTATCTTCTTACAATATACATTTTACTATATCACATATTTCTATTATTTGGTAAATAAGAAGGAGCAGTACAACTGCTCCTGATCCCTTCTAAACCTATTCAATACTACTTTAATAATCTAAATTTACCAATGACAGGCAGTTCCTTGGCACGTCCCTGTACAGCGTTGACAATACCAAGTACCATGAGTACTACGACGACAATCCAGGCAAGACCAAGCACACTGCTAATAAAATTATAGATTGCACCCCGTCCTCCAAAATATCCATAATTCCAGTTGAATTGACAATTGGCTAACAGAACCACCATCAGGATAGCTTGTACAACACCATATGTAAATTCCAGAATGAGTAATAAAAGTCCCTGATTAGCATGATACCTTGCATATTTTGATTCCGATGCTGCAAATATTGGGACTAAAACCAGCGGCCCAAAGTATGCAAGAACAGCCATTACTTTATTGCTTTCTATATCCTGTTGATTGAAGTCAGTAGTGGAATCTGTTGTGTTAC
Organism: Lachnospiraceae bacterium; assembly: GCA_035271185.1. GTDB lineage: Bacteria > Bacillota > Clostridia > Lachnospirales > Lachnospiraceae > Acetatifactor. The sequence goes on from DATERV010000143.1 coordinate 10,379, forward strand.
TCAAGCCGGCAATTTTTGCACCAATATCGTTCATCTGACTGGTTGCGTTATTCTGACTGGATTGACTGTTCTGATTTAGTTGTTCCTGTGCTTCTATTGGAGCTCCACAGTTTGGACAAAATCTCATACCATCCCCCAATTGTGTCCCACATTTACCGCAAAAAGCCATACTGCATTACCCCCTATTGTATTTTTTCTTTTTTATCCATTATATCACTAATAAACAAGATTACTACCAAAATCATAATGACTAATTGGTATATCTTCAGATATATTGATAATCCCTATTTCTGCAATATCCTCTTCTGTTTCAATATTCATCACTGACCATATGATTACCTCCGGTTTTTTTAGCCTGTGCCTTGCAACGTACATCGAATTCAGAAATCCATTAATAATACCTGGATCTGGGCACTTTTGCCATCACACAGAGATTCTTTAACAGTTTTCTTAATATATTTATTTCACAACATCATGCCAATAACGAGTATCTACTGAATTGGGACTGAATGACAAATATATTGATTTTAAGTAATTATATAATGTATAATATTACCATACATTTTGTTTGCTAATTTTATCGATTACGATGTGACATTATTTGTATAGTGTGAATAAGGTGGTGTAAAAATGAATAATCTACTTTTGGTCTTTCCGAGCGAAGAAATGGAAATAAAAGCGTTAGAATTTAAAAGAGATTTTTTTGATAACGGTGAAAAAACCATTAATGGTAGTTATAAATTAGATATGGATAGATACACATATTCTGAATGGCTACAGATAATTAGAGATAACTTAGACAAAGATAAAGCGAACCCCAAATTTGGTTTTTCACACACACTGTTTGCAATTAATGAAGATAAAAAAATCATAGGTATTGTTAATTTTAGACATGTGCTTACAGATTTTTATAAAAACTCAGGACATATTGGGTATAGCGTTCGACCTTTAGAAAGGAAAAAGGGTTATGCTACGGAAATACTTAGTCAGACTTTGGATTATGCTAAAAAACAAGGACTTTCTGAAGTCTTTTTGGTTTGTAAAAGGGATAATGAGGCATCAAAAAAAACCATAATTAAAAACAACGGTTTACTTATACGAACATTTTTAGATTCTGAAATTGAATATCAAGAATATCGTATTGACATCTAAATATCATAAGCATAAACCAAAGCAAATTCGCATCACAATATGATAATTGTGAAGTAAGAGAGGGAAATG
>DATERV010000144.1:0-16225 GCA_035271185.1 Lachnospiraceae bacterium
TTTGCATAGAATGACGACAATTATAGGAGAAAGAACAGATGAGTAGTTTTGAAAGAAAATATGGGAAGTACGCCATTCCCAATCTATCCACCATGCTGATTTTGTGTTATGCGGTTGGGTACGTGATCCAGTTGATTAATAACAGCTTTTTAGATTTTCTGACACTGAATCCTAATCAGATCCTGCATGGGCAGGTGTGGAGACTGGTAACATGGGTAGTAGTGCCACCATCTACGGGCAATATCTTTACTACATTGATTATGCTGTATTTTTATTGGTCTATAGGTTCCACACTGGAACGTACCTGGGGAGCTTACAGATACAATGTTTATATTTTTTCAGGGATCCTGTTTACAGTTATTGGTAGTTTCATTGCCATGGGACTGGGATATCTCGTTTATGGCAATGTTGCTTTGATGTCAATACCTGAAAATGCAGCCTATGTCTTTAGCCAGGGATATCGTGCTTTTAGTACCCAATATGTAAATATGTCGATTTTCCTGGCATTTGCTGCAACATTTCCAGATGTTCAGGTGCTCCTTATGTTTATCGTTCCCATCAAAGTAAAATGGATGGGCATTGTATACGGTGTACTGATTGTATGGGAGTTTATTGCAGGTGCAAAGGCAACATTTACCTCTTTGCAGGGAAATCTGGTGCTTGATCTGGGTCTTTTTGTAAGGATTGCCATACTGTCCTCCTTACTCAATTTTATTGTATTTTTCTTAACTTCCAGAAAACATATTATAAGAAGCCCAAAGCAGATGAAAAGACAGCATGAATTTAAAAAGGAAGTACAAAGAAATGCCAATACAGTTACCAAGCACAAATGTGCGATTTGTGGCAGGACGGATGAAACCAATCCGGAGCTGGAATTCAGATTCTGCTCTAAATGTAATGGTAATTATGAGTACTGCCAGGATCATTTGTTCACACACGAGCATATTCAGTAGAATCGAAGAAAGGATTTTTTATGGAACGGGAACTTCTGTTTGCAGATAAGCTGCAGGAAATCAGGAAAATAGCAAAAAAGCAGGGAAATCTGGTGACAAAAGAGCAGGTGGAAGAATCTTTTGTAGATTTTTCTTTAGACCAGGACCAGTTATCCATGGTTTATGACTATTTACAAAAACATCATATCGGCGTTGGAGAGCCTGTTGATACGGAGGAGTATCTCTCAGAAGAAGAGCGAAACTTTTTACAGACATATCTGGATGAAATTGCCGCTATCGAACCCGTTAGTAATGGGGAAAAAGAGGCTATTACTTTGTCGGCCATGTCAGGAGATGTGAGTGCCCAGCAAAGACTGACTACTCTATATCTTTCTCAGACTGTAGATATTGCCAAGTTATATGTAGGTCAAGGGGTTATTTTAGAGGATTTGATTGGGGAAGGCAATGTAGCAGTTGCCATAGGTGTGAAGATGCTTGGGGCACTTAAAAATGCCAGAGAAGCAGAGGGTATGCTAGGTAAAATGATTATGGATGCTATGGAAGAATATATCTCTCAAAATACGGAGGATAGCAAGAAAGACAAACATATCACTGATCAGATAAATAAAGTTGCAATTGCTGCAGGCAAGCTGGCAGAGGAATATGGCAGAAAGGTAACACCGGAAGAACTGGTTGCAGAGAGCAACCTGTCTCTGAAAGTAATTCAGGATGCTATCCGCATCAGTGGTGGCAAAATAGAGGATTTGGAGAATTAACAATGAGTGTGGAAAGCACAGATAACAGGGATTATAAATATGTAATGCAGGACATATCCAATGTATATCTGGGAGCCAGGTATACCTATGAAGAGCTTATAGAGGAAGAAGAAATACCGTTTAAGATTAAGAAATTGATAAACGGTTACATAAATCAGGTAGTAAAAGAAGAAAATCTATCAATGGAAAGCCATTTCTACTATATGGATGCACATGGATTTCTATACCAGACCTTTTTACAGTTAAAAACCAGGGTACGAATCAGTATTTTTTCTGAGAAGAAAAAGCATTATATAACTGAAGTGATGAAATTGCAGGATTTTGTGAAGATATCACCACAGGAAAAGGAAGAACAGGGCATCCTGATACAGGAGATTATTTTTTCCAAGCTGGCCCTACTCACCCTCTGATCGTTTTTTGCCTGTTGAACAAGAAATCTAAAACAATATGTAAATGAAAGGATGTTTATGAAAATCGAAGAATTAAGCACTTATGAAGTTGTGGAAAGAAAAAGGATTGGAGATCTGAATTCGGAAAGTTGTGTTTTACGGCACAAGAAAACGGGAGCTAGGGTAGCTATTTTAGCTAACGATGATGAAAACAAAGTTTTTAGTATAGGATTTCGTACCCCTCCAGTAAACAGCACCGGTGTAGCTCATATTATTGAACATACTGTACTATGTGGATCTAAGCAATTCCCTGTAAAGGATCCTTTTATTGAACTTGCCAAAGGCTCACTGAATACCTTTCTGAATGCTATGACCTTTCCGGACAAAACACTCTATCCTGTAGCAAGCTGTAATGATAAGGATTTTCAGAATCTGATGCATGTTTATTTGGATGCTGTTTTTTATCCTAATATTTATAAAGAAGAAAAAATCTTCAAACAGGAAGGCTGGCATTATGAAATGGAAAACCATGATGCTCCTTTAAAGCTGAATGGCGTTGTATACAATGAAATGAAGGGAGCATTTTCTTCCCCTGATGATGTGTTATCGAGAGAGATGATGAATTCCCTGTATCCGGATACTACCTATGGAAATGAGTCGGGAGGAGATCCGGAAGTGATCCCCCAATTAAGCTATCAGGAATTTCTTGATTTTCATAGAAAATATTATCATCCCTCCAATAGCTATATTTACCTATATGGAAATATGGATATGGCAGAGAAACTGGATTTCATTGACAGGGAGTATTTATCTGCATTTGATAGTAAAGAAGTGGATTCCGAGATACAGAAACAGGAAGCATTTCAGACTGTAAACCGGGTAGTGAAGGAGTATCCCATTGGAAATGATGAAAAGGAAGAAGTGAATGCCTATTTTTCCTATAACATGTCAATTGAAGATACCTTGGACAGGGAACTGTATATTGCGTTCCAGATTATAGATTATGCACTTTGTTCAGCACCAGGAGCTCCCCTGAAGCAGGTGTTAACTGATAAAGGTATCGGTACTGAGATTTACAGTACTTATGAAAATGGAATCAGACAGCCTTTCTTCAGTATTGTGGCAAAGAATGCCAATGCAAATCAGGAAGAGGATTTTATTCATACAATTGAAGAGGTATTACAGGATATTACGAGGAAGAGGTTTGATAAGAAAGCGTTACTGGCAGGGATTAATTATTACGAATTCAAGTACAGGGAAGCTGATTTCGGATCTTATCCCAAGGGCTTGATGTACGGACTACAGGTAATGGACAGCTGGCTGTACGATGATAAAAAGGTTTTCATCCATGTGGAAGCAAATGAAACCTACGCACTGCTTCGTAAAAAGGTAGAAGAGAATTATTTTGAAGAACTGGTTGAAAAGTATCTGCTTAGAAATCCTCACAAGTCCATTTTGATTTTGTTACCCCAAAAAGGACTTACAGAAAAGAAGGACAGAGAACTGGCTGAAAAATTGCAAGCTTATAAGGACAGCCTGTCAAAAGAAGAATTGGAACAGATTATTCAGGAAACCAAGGCTTTGGAGGAATATCAGGACTCAGAAGATTCTGAGGAAAACCTGAAAAAGATTCCTCTTCTTTCTGTGACTGATCTGAAAAAAGAAGCCAATGGCTTTGTAAATGACTTACAGAAAATAGAGGATACGGATTTCTTGTTCCATAACCTGTTTACCAATGGCATCTGTTATCTTCGACTGATTTTTCCTGTGGATAAAATTCCGGGGGATTTGTTCCCCTATATCGGTATTTTCAAGGGTTTACTGGGATTATTAAATACAGAAAATTTTGGCTATGCAGACCTGTACAATGAAATCAATATTGAAACAGGCGGAATCGCATGTGTGAATAATGTATATGGTAGCTATATAGATGAGGATAAATGCAAAGTTACCCTGGAGTTAAAAGCAAAGGTTTTAGAAAATAATCTGCAAAAATCTATTGAATTGATGCAGGAAATCATGATGACATCAGATTTTACAGATAAGAAGAGGATAAAAGAAATTCTTGCAGAAGGAAAATCCAGAATGCAGGGACAGATGACCTCAGCTGCGCACGGAATCGCCTTAAACAGAGCACTGTCCTATGTTTCAAAAACAGCTGCACTGAATGAATTATTATCGGGAGTAGATTTTTACAGGCTGGTAGAAAGCATAGATGCTAATTTTGACAAGGAAGCAGATCAACTCATAATTAAGTTACAGGAACTTGCTAAAATGATTTTCAGACCTGAAAATCTGATGGTGGATTTAGTGGGAGACAGCCAGATGGCTGAAAAACTTCCGGATTTGATCAGGGTTTTAAAGAAGCAGCTCTATACCTGTCAGGTCAAGGAAGGCAGCTTTGTTCCAGTTATGAAAAAACAAAATGAAGGGTACAAGACAGCTGGTCAGGTACAATATGTCTGCAGGGCAGGAAACTTTAAACATAAAGGAATCTCTTATACAGGCGCATTAAAGGTTTTAAAGGTAATGATGGGGTATGATTATCTTTGGAACCAAGTCAGAGTAAAGGGTGGAGCTTATGGATGTATGTGTAGTTTCGGAAAATCAGGTGACAGCTTTTTTGTATCTTACAGAGATCCTAATCTGACCAATACTGTTGATGTATACGAAAATGCAGCTGCATATATTGCTTCCTTTGAGGCAGATGAAAGAACCATGACTCAGTTTATCATTGGAGCAGTAAGCGATTTGGATCTACCCATGAATCCTGCTGCCAAGGGAATTTATTCCTTAAGCGGATTTTTGTCAGATCTGACTGATGCGGATTTACAGAAGGAAAGGGATGAAATTCTTTCCTGCACGGCAAAGGATCTTCAGAAAACTGCCGCACAGGTAAAAGCTTTTATGGAGGAGAATTGTCTTTGTGTTGTGGGTAATGCGCAAAAGATAGAGGAGGCATCCGGGTTATTTGATCGGATAGAAAACTTAGTAAAATAGATAGGGGGAGGAATTAGCATGAGAGGAATAAAAAAGAGTATCTTTGTAACAGGAGTGGTAATGTTTGCCTTTTTGGCAGGCTGCGGAGCCTCCAGTAAGAGTGCGAACGATTATAGTGATTATGGCTATGCCGAAAATTCTTTAAATACAGATTACGGTATGAATACTTCCATGGAAGAGGAAGCGGTTGAAGAATATGCTACCACTTCTGAATCTCCGTCAGAAAGCGTAAGAGAAGGAAGAAAGCTGATCCGTACTGCCAAACTTTCTGTTGAAACATTGGAGTTTGACAATCTATTATCCTATGTGGAAGACAGAACCAATGAATATGGTGGATATATGGAGAGCCTGGATGTCTATAATGGCAGTGATTATGGTTATGATAATGACTACTATGAAAGCAGCTATTCGGGAATGAGCTATTCAAGTGACAGAAGAGCTACCCTAACCATTCGTATTCCAAAAGATAAAATGGATAGCTTCCTGGGAGAAGTAGCAGAACACAGCAATATAACAAGCCGGTCTGAGCAGGAGCAGGATGTGACTCTTTCTTATGTGGACTTGGAAAGTCATAAAGCAGTTCTGTTAGCAGAGCAGGAAAGACTGTTACAATTTTTGGAACAGGCTGAGACCATTGAGGATATGATTACCATTGAATCCAGATTATCCGATATCCGATACCAGATAGAAAGCATGGAGAGTACCCTCAGAACTTATGACAATCAAATTGATTATAGTACCATTTATCTGAGTATTGACGAAGTGATCGTATTGACACCGGTTATTACCCAAGAAAAGACCATATGGGAACGAATCAGTGAAGGCTTTATGAGCAGTATAAAAAACATTGGAGTGGGCTTCAAAGAATTTTTTGTAGGGCTTGTGATTGTTTTACCTTATTTAATCTTAATGGCAGCTTTTGTTCTTTTGATTATTTGGTTTATCTTTTTCTGCATCAGAAGAGGTACGAAAAAGAGACAGAAAAGGGAAGCTAAATTAAGAGCAGAACAGATGAATGCCATGCAACAAATGAGCAATCAGAATGGTATGATATATCAGAATCAAGAAAACAGAGGAAAGCAATAAATGAATGAAAATGCAACATTTAAATCAGGATTTGTCACACTAATCGGCAGACCAAATGTGGGAAAGTCAACTTTAATGAATTGCCTGATTGGACAGAAGATAGCTATTACTTCCAATAAACCACAGACCACCAGAAACCGGATTCAGACAGTATATACATCAGAAGAGGGACAGATTGTGTTTTTAGATACCCCCGGTATCCATAAAGCCAAGAATAAACTGGGTGACTATATGGTGAATGTGGCTGAAAAAGCCATGTCAGAGGTGGATGTGATTCTCTGGCTGGTTGAGCCATCAAACTTTATTGGAGCCGGGGAAAGACATATCATTGACCAGCTGAAAAAAACAAATACTCCGGTTTTTCTGATTATCAATAAGATTGATACCGTGAAAAAGGAACAGCTGTTAGCGTATATAGATACCTACAGAAAAGAAATGGATTTTGCGGAGGTGATTCCTGTATCTGCGTTGAAAGCAGATAATACAGAAGAACTGGTAAAATACATTTTTAAATACCTTCCTTATGGACCTGCATTTTATGATGAGGATACCATAACGGACCAACCCATGAGACAGATTGTTGCTGAGCTGATCAGAGAAAAGGCATTGAGGCTTTTAGAAGAAGAAATTCCACATGGAGTAGCTGTTAGCATTGAGAGCATGAAGTATAGAAAAAACATTGTGGATATTGAAGCTACTATCATATGTGAGAGAGAATCACATAAAGGAATCATTATTGGGAAAAGCGGCAGCATGCTGAAAAAAATAGGCTCTTTAGCCAGACCTGAAATTGAAGATATGGTAGAAATGAAGGTTAATCTTCAACTTTGGGTTAAGGTTAAGAAAGACTGGAGGGACAGTGATTTCCTCCTTAAGAATTATGTTTATCAGGAAAAAGAAACATTTGAATGACGAATAGAAAATGAATTTTGGCGAACCCTAATTAGGTATCTACAGTTGACTAAAGGGGGCGCAAGATGAAAGAAGAAAGTTACTGGAAGAAGTTTTGGGTAAGTGGTCGTGTGGAGGATTATCTCACCTATACAGGCATGGATTCACATGACAACTTCCCACAATGGAATGAAAGAGACGGGGTTCCTAAGGCAGAAATGACCTGGGAGACATTGGGAGAAATACCCAAGGCAGATTACCCAATGGGAGAATGCCATTATGCAGGAATTGATATTTGTGACAGGTATGGTGATCAGCCAGACACCTGTGGGTGAGTATGACAGACGAGTTTGTATATTGACGAAAGAAAGAGGGAAGATTTCTGCTTTTGCAAAGGGTGCAAGACGGCCGGGAAGCCGTTTCATGGCAGCAACTAACCCTTTTTCTTTTGGGCAGTTTCAGCTTTTTGAAGGAAAGAGTTCCTATAATATCGCCGAAGTTAATATCAGCCAGTATTTTGAGGATTTACGTTCTGATTACATAGGAGCATATTATGGTATGTATTTTTTGGAAGTTGCAGATTACTATACCAGAGAAAATAATGATGAAAAAGAAATGCTAAAGTTGATCTATCAATCCTTTCGAGCTTTGATTCATCCGGAGCTTAATAATTTGCTTGTCAGAAGTATTTTCGATGTTAAAGCATTGGTTGTGAATGGTGAGTATCCGGGTATACCTGGTGATATGATGCTAAAGGAATCAACTGTTTATGCACTGCAATATATAGCAGACAGTACAATAGAAAAGTTATATACCTTTACTGTGACAGATGAGGTGTTGAAGGAATTGGACACAGTAGCCTCAAAATATCGAAGAAAATTTATGGACAAACAATTTAAAAGTCTGCAAATAATAGAAACTTTGTGTTGAAGAACCGTAGTAAGTCCGCTATAATATAGCATGGCGTTTTAAAATCAAGCGCACAGAGGAGATGTGAGAATGCTGAAAATAAAATATGCAGGTAAGCTGGGAATGGTATTTGCATGTACTTGTTTGTTAAGCTTACTGGCCGCATGTGGGCAGAAGGAAGAGATACAAAGCACGAGTCTGCAGATTGGAAAAGAAGGAAATATCATAAGCACGATTGTGGAGGATTTTGATAAGGCATATTATACAACTGAGGGACTTGAAGCTATGATTCAGGAAGAGATCAGTTCCTATAATGCAAATAAGGTGAATGCAGTTTCCTTGGAATCGGTGGTGGCTTCGGAAAACATGGAAGGCAGGATTATAGTCACTATAAATTTTGCTTCTTCAGAAGACTATACAAACTTTAATAAAGAAGAACTATTTTATGGAACCATTTCTCAGGCAATAGAAGCTGGATATGATCTTCCTGCCAAACTGGTCAGTGTTGCAGATCAGACAAAAACAATTGGAAGAGAAGAAGTTAAGGCAATGGATAAAAACCATATTTTGATCATTGCTGAGAATACAATGGTATTACTGCCGAGAAAGGCTGTATATATATCAGAGGGAACAAAACTTATCAATCATAAGGGAATTAACGTAGAAAATACCGATGGACTGACCTACGTTATTATGGAATAGGAAGGAAGACGATTATGGAAAAGACAATGGAAAAAATAGTAGCATTGGCAAAAGCAAGAGGCTTTGTATATCCCGGTTCCGAGATATATGGTGGTCTTGCCAATACATGGGACTACGGTAATCTGGGTGTTGAACTGAAAAATAATGTTAAAAAAGCATGGTGGCAGAAATTTATTATAGAAAATCCCTATAATGTAGGTGTAGACTGTGCCATTTTGATGAATCCACAGACATGGGTAGCCAGCGGTCATCTGGGTGGTTTTTCAGATCCATTAATGGATTGTAAGGAATGTCATGAGCGTTTCCGTGCAGATAAACTGATAGAAGATTTCTGTACTGAAAAAGGAATTGTACTGGAGGAAAGTGTTGATTCCTGGACCCAGGAAGAAATGAAAAACTTCATTGAGGAACATAATGTTCCCTGTCCTACCTGCGGCAAACATAATTTTACAGATATCAGACAGTTCAATCTGATGTTCAAGACTTTTCAGGGTGTTACCGATGATGCCAAGAATACAGTTTATTTAAGACCGGAAACTGCACAGGGCATTTTTGTTAACTTTAAAAATGTACAGAGAACTTCTCGTAAGAAACTTCCGTTTGGTATTGGCCAGATTGGTAAATCCTTCCGTAATGAGATTACTCCTGGCAACTTTACCTTCCGTACCAGGGAATTCGAGCAGATGGAATTAGAATTCTTTTGCGAACCGGGTACTGATTTAGACTGGTTCCAATATTGGAGAGCTTTCTGCCGTGATTGGTTATTAAGCCTTGGTATGAAAGAGGAAGAGATGCGTCTTCGAGATCATTCTCCTGAGGAACTCTGCTTCTACAGTAAAGGTACTACTGATATTGAATTTCTATTCCCATTTGGTTGGGGTGAGCTCTGGGGCATTGCAGACAGAACAGATTATGACCTGAAACAGCATGCGAACCTTTCAGGCCAGGATATGGCTTATTTTGATGATGTGAAGAATGAGAAATACATACCTTACGTCGTTGAACCATCCTTAGGAGCGGACCGTGTGGTATTGGCCTTCCTTTGCGCGGCATATGATGAGGAAGAATTAGAGGGTGGTGACATGCGTACTGTATTGCATTTCCATCCTGCATTGGCACCTGTAAAGATCGGTGTGCTTCCCTTGTCCAAGAAACTCAATGAGGGTGCTGAAAAGGTATTTACACAACTGACCAAAAAGTACAATTGCGAATTTGATGACAGAGGTGCTATTGGTAAGAGATATCGTCGCCAGGATGAGATTGGTACACCTTTCTGTGTTACCTATGATTTTGATTCTGAAACAGATGGTTGTGTTACAGTTCGTTTCCGTGATTCCATGGAACAGGAAAGAATTGCAATTGCGGATATTGACAATTACTTTGCAGATAAATTTACTTTTTAATTGGAGGACCAAATGAAACAATTCACTTCTGAAGAATTGAGAACTGCATGGAAAAAGTTTTATATAGAAAGAGGACATGTAGATGTAGGGGCAGTATCTCTTGTATCTGACGGTTCAACAGGTGTTCTTTTTAATGTTGCCGGTATGCAGCCATTAATGCCATATTTATTAGGACAGAAGCATCCTCTTGGAACCAGACTTTGCAACGTTCAGGGATGTGTTCGAACAAATGATATTGACTCTGTTGGAGATAAGAGCCATGTTACTTTCTTTGAAATGATGGGTAGCTGGAGCCTCGGAGATTACTTTAAGGAAGAACGATGCAAATGGAGTTATGAACTATTAACACAGGTATTTGGTTTTGACTCAGATCATCTTGCTGCAACCGTTTTTGCAGGGGATAAAAATGCACCAAGAGATGAAGAGGGAGCACAGTATAGAATTGCTTCTGGATTTAAAAAAGAGCATATTTATTACTTACCAGCAGAAGATAACTGGTGGGGACTTGAATATGGTCCATGTGGTCCTGATAGTGAAGTGTTTTATATTGCTGATAAGCCAGATTGCAGTCCAGATTGTGGCCCCGGTTGTCATTGCGGAAAGTATACAGAACTTGGAAATGACGTATTTATGCAGTATGAGAAGCGCCATGATGGAACGTTAACTCCGTTAAAGCAGAAAAACGTTGATACAGGTTGGGGACTTGAGAGAATTCTTGCGTTCTTAAACGGTACAAAGGATGTATATCAGACAGACCTTTTTACACCGATCATTGCATATATTGAGAAGGTATCCGGATATAAATATGATGCAGATGAAAAGACTACAAAGTCCATGAGAGTTTTATCTGATCATTTACGTACAAGCGTAATGTTAATTGGAGATGAAGCAAAGCTTCTTCCTTCTAACGCAGGTGCTGGATATGTTCTTCGTAGATTAATTCGTCGTGCTGTAAGACATGGACGTACGCTCGGACTTATTACAGAAAATTTACTTACAATTGCAAGTATGTATATCGATGATATCTATGCAAAGAGTTATCCCCTTCTTGTGAAGAACAGAGAATACATTCTGACTGAACTCAAGAAGGAAATTGCTCGTTTTGAGAGTACTCTTGAAAATGGTATGAAGGAATTTAAGAAAATTTTAGATGAGAAAAATGCAGCAAAGGAAACTATGATTACTGGTGACAGCGCATTCTACTTATACGATACATTTGGATTCCCAATTGAGCTTACAGTAGAACTTGCAGCCGAAGAGGGTCTTACGGTAGATGAAGATGGTTTTGTGGCTGCTATGGAAGCACAGAAGCAAAAAGCTAGAGATAACCAGAATTTCTCTGCAAATCTTGCAGCAGGTGCAGGCGTGTTTGATAGTGTTTCTGGTGATGTTACAAGTGAATTTGTAGGATATGATTCTCTAAAGGCTGACAGCAAAGTTGTGGCAGTGGCATCTGAAACAGAAATGAAGGATGAACTGGTAGCGGGTGAAAGCGGAACTATTATTGTGGAGAAGACTCCTTTCTATGCTACCATGGGTGGACAGAAGGGGGATATTGGTGTCATTACTGCTTTAGATGCCACTTTTGAAGTATTAGATACAGTAAAACTTGCCGGAAACCGTATTGGTCATGTAGGAAAGATGGTAACTGGTTCAATTAAGACTGGTGCAGTTGTTTCATTATGTGTAGATAGTGCAAATCGTAGCGCTACCTGCAAGAATCACTCTGCAACACACCTTCTTCAGAAAGCATTACAGATGGTTCTTGGTGATCATGTGGAACAGCAGGGATCTTTCCAGGATAGCACCAGAACACGTTTCGACTTTAGTCATTCTCAGACATTAAGTGCTGAGGAACTTGCAAAGGTAGAAGCAATTGTAAATGAGCAGATTGCAGCTTCACTCACAGTTGTTACGAAGGAAATGACTCTTGAAGAGGCAAAGAAGAGCGGCGCTATGGCACTCTTTGGTGAAAAATATGGGGAGACTGTACGTGTCGTATCTATGGGTGATTTTTCTGTAGAACTTTGTGGTGGTACTCATGTAGCAAATACTGGCGATATTGCAGCTTTCAAGATTTTATCTGAATGTGGCGTAGCTGCTGGTGTGAGAAGAATTGAAGCCCTTACAGGTGCAAATGTTCTTTCATATTATAAGAATTTGGAAGACGCATTCCAAAAGGTAGCTGCAGCGGCAAAAGCAACTCCAGCAACCTTACTTGACAAGATTAATCATATGCAGGCAGACATGAAGACACTTTCTTCTGAAAATGAATCCTTAAAAGCAAAACTTGCTAAGAATGCACTTGGTGATGTAATGGATCAGGTTGTTGAAGTAAAGGGTGTAAAGTTTCTTGCAACAAGTGTAAGTGGTGTTGATATGAATGGTCTTCGTGATTTAGGAGATCAGTTAAAAGAAAAACTTGGTGAAGGTGTAGTTGTACTTTTATCTGAGCAGGATGGTAAGGTAAACATGATAGCTATGGCTACAGAGGGTGCTGTCAAGAAGGGTGCACATGCAGGAAACCTGATCAAAGGTATTGCAGCTTTGGTTGGTGGCGGTGGCGGCGGAAGGCCTAATATGGCTCAGGCTGGAGGCAAGAATCCTGCTGGAATCCCGGAAGCATTAGCTGAGGTTTCAAAAGTTTTGGAAGGTATGCTTGACTAGTTAATCTCCGAATCCATCCTATAATGAATGTAAAAACTGGATATTCATATGAATATCCAGTTTTTTTAGGTGCGCCTAGCATGGGAGCAAACTTTCTGATGTTCTTATATACATTAATAGATAGACAAAAAAGTGATAATATACTATAATGATTCAATCAGTAGTTTTTATGAACAACTACTAAGGATATGAGAGAAACACATAGGAATGCGGGGAGTTCATGAAAAAGTCTTATATAGAATTATTGCGAGTGATTGCAATCATTTTAGTCGTCTTTAATCATACTAGAAGTCTGGGATATTCACTTTACACCAATACAAACAGTCAAATAACATATTGGATCTCATTAGCAGCTTCTTTATTCTGTAAAGTCGCAGTACCTGTGTTTTTTATGATATCAGGGGGTGTGCTACTGGGGAAAAAGGAAAGCATTACTCAGCTATATCAGAAAAGAGTGTTGCGGATCATTTTAGTTATCCTGATTTTTACTTTCTTACAGTATTTACGGATTGTAAGAGTTCATCCAGATGAGGGATTTAGCATTCTAAAATGGCTTGATTATTGTATGAATGGAAACATAATAGAACCATACTGGTATTTAAAAGTATATTTAGCTATGTTGATATGCTTACCGTTTTTACGATTTTTAGCGGCAGAAATGGAAGATACTCATTATATATATCTATTATCTATAAAATTTATCTTTATGATTTTATCTTTAGTGTCAATCTATACGGGAAAAATGCCTAATTTATCAGTTCCTTTTTTGGATGATGTATTGTTTTATCCATTGATTGGTTATTACTTAGTCAACAAATTTGATCAAGGTAAGTTAGTAGTGAAGTTAAATAGAAGAATATGTAGCATTGCTCTGGCTTTTTTACTGATTTTGATTACTTTCTTAGCTGGAACTTATTATAAGACAAATGATCAATATATCGATGGCTTTCATACAGTCTCAGCCTGGTTGATGGCTATATTGCTCTTTATTTCTGTAAAGAGAACCCATATTCCATCCGCATTTTGGGTGAAGGTAATAGGTGTATTAGGTTCCTGTACCTTTGGGGTTTATCTGATTGAGGATGTAGTAAGAAATCAATTTGTATTTCTGGTGCCAATGTTGTCGAACTATATAGGAGACTTCTCAGCATGCTTGGTTTTTGTCTTGGTAAGTGTTTTTGTTAGTATGTTAGCAATCTATATAGTTAAGAAAATTCCATACATCAATAAATTGATTTGAGATTTGGAGATAGGATATGAAAATGAATCATGTGGGAAATAAACTGAAGAAGATTTTATGCTTTGAAATGAATGAAAAGGTTATGGCAGCTTTGGCAATCGTAGGATTCATTGTATTATTATTACCACTCATTCGTTTGGCAATGTATGCAATGCCTTGGCAGGATGATTTTTATTTTGCCTGTCAAACAAAGAATAGCTGGAATGAATTTGGCAGCGTATGGAAGGCTTTGATGGCTGCTCTTTCACAAGCTAAAGTTTCATACTATGATTGGCAGGGAACATTTTCCTCTATTTTTATGATGGCTCTATGCACAGGATTTTTAGGTGATGAACTCTATCTGTATGGTGTTATTTTTGTACTACTATTTACAGTATTTGCAATCATGACACTTTGCATGGTTGTAGGAAAGTATATATTAAGAACAAACTTATGTAACAGTATCCTATTAGCTGTAATTGTAACCACATCATTAATAGAACTCATATATACAGCACAGCAGGGATTGTATTTTTATAACGCAGCAGTCCATTATACGTTCATGCATGGATGCATGTTTTTTATGGTTAGCACAGCTATAAAAGTATTATTTAGTAAAAACTGTATTTCTCAAATAGGATTTACGTTACTTACGACTGTCTTTGCTATTGCCTGCTCAGGAAGTAATTATGTAACTTGTTTGCAAGCGTTGTTAGTTTTCCTTACCATCATAATGGCAGGAATCCGATTCAAAAAGAAGAGTACAGTGTGGTTATCATTTCCGCTCATTCTATATTGTATTGGATTCTATTTGAATGTTACAGCACCCGGTAATCAAATCCGAGCAGCCTATTATCATGGTGATTCGCCTATTCAGGCAGTTATCCATTCATTCCAGGCAGCATTTACTTATTTTGGTGAATTAACAGGACCCTATATGTTGATTTTTGTCATTTTATTGATTCCTGTTACCTGGAACATAGTAAGTAAGATGACATATAGTTTTCGTTTACCGGGAATTGTCTCTGCATATTCAATCTGTCTCTATGCAACTGGGTTTACATCAAGTTTTTATAGTATGGGAACTGCAGGTTTGGGGAGAGCCTGGGTAGTCATAAAGTTTACTTTACAGATATTAATCTATTTGAATGAATTCTATTGGTTGGGATGGCTGATCAAACAGAAAAAAAAGAAAAATATAAACAATAAGTTATCCCATTATTTTCTTTTTTATTTTTTTACTTTTATGTTTGTTATTTTGATTTTCTATTTCATTCCAAATAAAGCTGGAACTTTATCAAGTTATGGTGCATATTATTATGTACATACTGGTGAAGCGAATAATTTCAGGGAACAGTATTTGGAACGGGCTGAATCTATTAAAAATAGTGGGGATGTTGTTGAACTAAAGCCTTTGGTTTGGAAACCTTTTTTCCTGTGTATGGGAGATGTAGACACGGACCCAAGTTTCTATGGTAATAGGTGGATGGCATCCTGGTATGGAAAACAAGCTATTTATTTGGTTTCAGATTAATGTTATGAAGGAACAAAAACAGATTTATTTAGAAATATTTATTTTTTATTAAAAAGTAGTTGACGATGTATAAATTTATGTTATAATGATTATTGTGCATGCGGACTGATAGTAAATCAGATTTTACATGTACATATATTAACCCATGTCAGTCGTGTTGCTTGAAGGGACTGAAGGGAGGTCAGGGTGTAATAATGTCAAATGTAATCGTAAAAGAAAACGAGACTTTAGATAGCGCATTACGTCGTTTTAAGAGAAGTTGTGCTAAGGCAGGAATCCAGCAAGAGATTCGTAAAAGAGAGCATTACGAAAAACCAAGCGTAAGACGTAAGAAAAAATCTGAAGCTGCTAGAAAACGTAAGTATAACTAATATGTGCAAACAAAAGGCGTCATGCAAAAGCATGGCGCCTTTTTTATATTATGGGTCGTGACCCTGTTGAGCTCGCGAAGCGTGCGAAATATCAACCACCCGCTATGCGGGTGCGCGACGATCGTTATACTGCTTCCAGCGAAATTCGTATTTTCGAACTTCATATCAATGAACATACAAAGATCAAAAACCATATTAGAGAGGTCATAGCCTGACAAATCCATTCCTCTGAATTCATAATTAATGAATTCTAAACGTTCACCCTGTTGGCGATTAGCCAGCATTTCATCAAACTCTTCTTTTGATATTTTTTTCATCGAAAACACCTCCCGATATACACAAACAC
>DATERV010000145.1:0-5133 GCA_035271185.1 Lachnospiraceae bacterium
GTGTGTTATATTATGGTGTTTATTGACTTTTGAACCGGTTTACTTAAACTGGTACCCAGATGATGGACATCAACATGACAGTTGATACGTCCGTTGTATGGGTGCTTTTTTATTTCAATAATTCCGGAGGTTATGTGCTTTATGATATTTCATTATGATGAAAAGAAACTGATTTCTAATCCTAATGTAAGTAAGTTCGATGGTTTTACCTTGAAACTATCAATAGACTTTAGGGTTAAGCTTTACAAAGAATGGCGTCACAACCACGATCCAGGTGCAATAGATCGGATGTTAGAGGAAAACGGTCTTGGGAAAGAACTGACTGGATCCAATTATTATGTGACCTTGATAAATGGATTTAAGATAAGCGGTTATCCTGTTTACAAGAATTCAGAAATAGCTTTAATAACGGACTATAGAGAGGAAAATCCGATTCTTACGTCTGGAAAGTTCGTTAGACTTAATTTTGGAAATAGAACCCGCATATCATCTGATTTTGAGCAGGAACTCTTTTCGTATTATCCAGAGGTGTCAGTTGAGGAGGGAATAAGTAATGCAGGACTTGATCCAATTGATGTTGGTTCTCAAAGGATTCAAAAGTTAAAGAAAGTGTTTGAAACAAGGGCAAAGAAACTATATGAGACCAATACATATCCACAGAGGAAGAGTCCAGATGGAGATGAAGATGCTGATAGCGAGGAGTTAATAAATCTTATCGAACATCCATATGTCAAGAAGGTGGATGGTGCCTCGATTGTAATAAGAGAGGCTTTCTATAATGAAACATATCTTATAGCTGCACTGCCGTTGGATGAAATCCTAAAAATATATGATTTTGAGACAACGTGTTTTAGCCAGCAGAACAAAATACGTATCAATTCAAAGTTGTATCACTGGAAACCTACAGATGATGAGATGAAAGATCATTCAGAACAGATACTCATGATTCAGGCAAAACGTGCGAATGCAATGAGTCGTATGATTGCAGATAACTTCAGAGATATAGGCAACAGACTATCAGAACTAGATATTGATAAACGCAGGATGTTTTGTCGATGGATCAATGAACTACCAAGGGATCCATGGGGTTTTTATACACAAAAAAGAATCCTGGAAAAGACAGGAATGTCAAAGAGTACTTATTATGAACTCCTGAATAATGAGGATTACGGCTGTAGTGCTAAAAGAAAAGCAAATCAGGAGGAAGAAGACATAGAGCTAATCAGGCAGGTGCTTTACTATAAAGGTTTTGAAAAAGGAATACGCCAGGTATATATGATGATGCCTGAAATCACAGGAAAGCAGTTCAGTATCCATAGAATACGCCGTCTCATGCAAAAGTATGGGATACGTACAACAATCCGCAGACCGAGTAAAAATCGTAAGGCTATGAAGGAATTAATAGAAAGAAACCGTAAATCGAATCTGTTGATGAGGCGTTTTAAACTTCACCGGCCGAATGAGGTAAGACTTACAGATGTGACATATCTTGATTACGGGGATGATAAAAGGGCTTATGGCTCAGCATCAGTTGATCCGGTAACAGGAAGACTCATATGCTTTATAATCAGTGAAAGCAATGATCTGCAGCTGGCTCTTGATACACTAAAGGCTATGGATGAATATCCGGCCATAAATGGTGCTATTCTGCATTCAGACCAGGGAATACTATATATGACAGATGATTTTCAGAAAGCTGTAGTAGCGAGGGAACTTACACAGTCAATGTCCAGGCGGGGGAATTGCTGGGATAATGCACCACAGGAATCTTTCTTTGGGCACTTCAAAGATGAAAGTCGATATAAAAACTGTAAATCCACAGAAGAATTAAAGGAAAAGGTAATGGATTATAGTGTATACTATAACAAGGAACGAAGGATGTGGGACCGGGGAAGAATGACGCCTATCGAGTTTGAGGCATATCTTTCGGCGATGGAGGATGAAGAATTCGCAGGGTATCTGGCAAAGGAGGAAGAAAGGTACCTTAAGATGAGAGAAAAATCAGCACAAAAGGCTGTACAGAATGCAAAAGAATACAAAAATACAATACAGGATAAACTGGAGGAATTAGGATATGAAGCTTGTGAATAATGGAAAGAAATATAAATATTCAGACGGAACAGACCGTCCAGATGATAAGATCATTCCATATCTGGATAATGAATTCGTGACAGGATTTAAGGAGGACAGACTTTACTATTCAAAAGACTTTGATGTGGCCATGTATAAGAAGATACAGGAGGAAGGACTGACCTATGTAGGAGCGTATAATGCCCTTGGGTTTGACACAAAGATCTTAGGCGAGAACAGGGCTAATGCGGCAGGCAAACGAGTTATGGAGAAAGCCAGAGACCATAAGCTATTCACCACCTCCGAGACCAGCTACGATGGGTCTGTTCCACTTGAAATGATGGGACTGCTGACACCGGAGGAGGAACGTGCATATTTAAAGGCAAGAAACCACTACTTGGAAGAAATGCTCCTGACGCAAAAAAAAATGCGATCCGAATTGGAGGGCAACTTTATATAATCGAGGAACAAGAAATCAGGGCGGACCGCTTTATTATGGTGGATGCATTTATAAACAGGCAGAAAAAGAAAGCGAATGGATATAATACAAGCCAGTGTCTAAGGATGTTCGGAGTATCTAATTCGGGATACTATGCTTTTAAAGGACGGAAAGAAGACCGCAGTGGAAAACAGGCTCAGAAAAAAGCAGAGAGGGATGCGCTCAAGGAGAAGATACGACAGATCATTATCATGAGAAATGGAGTCATTCCTGGTAAGAGGACCTTCCGTACAGAACTGTTCCGAAGGTATGATCTCACCGTCAATACCAAGCGGATCGCTGCACTTATGAAAGAAATGAATGTGGTGGCACAGAGTCCACACAAGGATGCTTATAAGCATCAGGCATCCCACAACCATGTCTGTGCGGCTCCACAAAACATGGTTAACCAGAACTTTTTTATAGGCCCACGGAAGGTAATCCTGACAGATATCACATATCTTTACTATGGAAGTACAAGAGATGTGTTCTATTTGTGCGTCTTTAGGGATGCTTATACACGTGAAAATCTTGGCTGGGACATAAGGAGGGACATGAAAGTGGAGCTGATCAGGAATGCTTATGACCAGATGCTCAAGAGGCATGAGAATGAACTTAAGGGAAGTTCTGTTTATATACACCATGATCAGGGAAGTCAGTATCTCTCCACATCGTTTATCCAGCTTCTTGAAGAGGATGGTTTTGTGCAGTCGGTTTCTGCGCGTGGTAATTCACAGGATAATGCACCAATGGAAAGCTTTTTTTCAAGGCTGAAGACAGATATTCTTGATATGGTGGCACGCTGCAACAGCTTTGATGCGGCAGGGCGGCTGGTGGATGGCTATCTGAAAGCTTACAATCAGGAACACTATCAGTATGAACTCGCTGGATTAACGCCGGATGAATTCTATCAGTATGCAGTAACCGGTATCTACCCACTGGAACACTATTTTGGCGTACCTGCTTCTGAAATGATGGCCGTCGAGGATATCTCAAAAGTACGCCGGGCTTATGCAGATGAAGAGGCAAGCAGTCGGCGTGAAGTATCTGCAAAAAGGCGCGAGGAAAGACGGCTTGTGGATCCAGAGAAGATCATAAAGAGGGATCAGAGTCTGCTAGGTCGCAAGATATGTGAATGGGAAAAGGTACAAAATCAAGCACAGACACAGGTGAATCATTTGAAGGAAATCTTGGAACGGACAAAGATGGCCATGAAATTCATTGGAGCTATGACGGCAGATAGACTGGAAGAATTAAAAGATCCCTTAGCATGGAGAAAGTACGGGGAACTCAGCTACGTGTTTGCAATGAACGAATTATTCTAAAAATACAACAGGAATGATTTACATAAAGGACAAATCTGGGTGGAAACTGGCCCTGGAATTTCGACATCGAGTATTCCTCACCAGCCCGCAGATGGATTCAAATGAAAAATAGACAGATATATAGCAAAACCAGAGAAACACTCTGGTCATTTGTCGTGCAGTGAATGACTATAAGTGTAAATGCAGAACTGTCTGGTTAAGGTTTATACAGCGTTCTTCCTTTCCCCAACTGTCTATCAGAAGTCCATGATGCTTCTATTTATCCACTAAAGCCTACTTAAAGTACATCGTTGTCTATCTGGATAATATTGTTGTCTGCCTAAAGTACATCATACCCTTATTTCTGTCGAAAAATTGTCCTTGACTTTTGAACCGGTTTAAACCGGTTTACTGAAGATAGGAATCAATTATAAAATATTATATTATTATGTCATAATAAGTAAAAATTAGTTTACATATTGAATAATAAATTCTTTTTATAAATAAAAAAGAAGATGATATGGATGGAAGAGGAATTATTATGTAAGAATATAAAGCTTGCTAAAGAACGACGTAGTAAGGAAGCTCTTGGAAAAATACTTATTAAAATGCAGCCACTTGTAAAAAAGTATGTGAGAAAATTATTTTTCATGGAAAAGGATGATGCATTTCAGGAATTAAACCTAGCGCTAATAGAAGCTGTATATCATTTGAAATCATATAAAAATGATGCAATGTGCCTTAAATATTTACAAATATCGGTAATAAACAGATATAATCACTTATGCAAAGTAAATATTAATTTATGTAATAATAATGATCAATTTGAGAATATTTCGGAAGTTATACCGCTAACCGAAAAATATAATGATATAGAATTTTATATAGATATGAATGAATTTTTAAAAGATAAAAACGACAGACAAAGAAATATAATAAATTATATACTTCATGATTTTAGCGATAGAGAGATTGCATTAAAAATGGGAATATCAAGACAATTTGTGAATAGAGAAAAAAAGAGATTATTTACAAATACTTATAATAAATAATAGTTGATTTTATAGTTTACAAAATAAAAAATTCTTTCTTTTTATTATGCGTACATGTACAAATCAAATTTATTAAAAGAAAGGGTGAAAAATATGTATTATGGAATTGATAGTGATACAGCGGTATTCCCAACAGGTGCTACAACAAGAGACTTTTATGCCGGACGTATTGGTTCTGGCACAACAGCAGATTCCCGTTACTTTAACACAACAGGTGCATATCTTGCTA
>DATERV010000146.1:0-21400 GCA_035271185.1 Lachnospiraceae bacterium
GTTGCTTCAATCATTGCAATTCCTCCTGCTTACTCATTAAAGTACGCATTAAAAATTCTCTTTGCCATAGGGACTGCATAATCTCCTCCACTTCCGGCACCTTCCAGTATGATGGTTACACAGATTTGAGGATTCTCTACCGGAGCAAAACCCGTAAACCAGGCGTGACTTTCCCCTTTTACATTATTATACTCTGCAGAACCTGTTTTTCCGGCAGCTGTATAGGAAAGACCGGAAAGTTTAGTAGCAGTACCCTCTTCTACAACAGTAGCAAGTAATTCTATCATAATAGAAGCCTCTTCTTCTGTCATGACTCTGCCATAAGTGGCACTTTGAAAGGATTTTACCAAAACTCCATCAGCCGTTTCCACATGATCAACCATGTATGGTTTCATCATAATACCATGATTGGCAATTGCAGCAGTAATCATATTCAAATGGAGAGGCGTCATCTGTGTTTTTCCTTGTCCAATTGCAGCCTGCATCATCTCTGCGCCAGAAATTGTCTCATCTATCATAACTTGGCTTCTGTTGTAATTACATGTAACAGGCAAATCCTTGTTAAAAAGAAGCTGGGATAGTGTATCTTCTAACTTCCCATAATCTAGAGATAATCCGATCTTAGCAAAGGAAGAATTGCAGGATTTTGCAAAGGAAGATGTTAAATCAAGGTTTCCGTGGCTGATACCATGATAACAACTTATTTTGTTATCTTCCACGGAAAAGGATCCACTACAGTCAAAATGATAATCTTTCCAATTATCTGCATGTTCTTTGATATACTCTAATGTTGTTATTATTTTAAAGGTTGAACCGGGCGGATATAATCCCTGGGTAGCTCTATTCAGTAAAACACTGCTGTTATCATCGTTTACATATTGATCCCAGTCATTTGCAATGGTATTGGGGTCAAAGGTGGGATTAGAAACCATTGCCAATACTCTTCCTGTTGAGGGTTCCGTCACAATAATTGCGCCCTTATAGGTATCGATTGCTTTATATGCTGCTTCCTGTAAAGTAACATTCAGTGTTGTATAAACATTATCCCCAGGATTTTTCATATCAGTTATTTCGTTTGAAACTTTTTCTGTAAATGGAATATTAGAATTGATTAAGTAATAATTAGCTTGTGCTTCTATCCCCGTTTTACCACGGGTAGAAAAGCCTATTACATGCGAAAATATATCACCATAGGGATACTTCCTTTGCTCTGTTCCTTTTTCATCAACGATAGTCTCCGCTAAAATCTTCCCATCCGCTGAATAGATACTGCCCCTATAATTCTTACTGATTAATATCTCTTGCCTGGAATTGTAGCTATTATTGATTAGTTCCTGTTCTTTTGTACTAACAAAATATACCAAATATCCAGTCATGGTCAGGAACAATAAAACAAAGAAATAGGTTACAGCAAAGATGCTTCTTTCCTTACTCTTCTTCTTTTTTAATTCTTCTGATTGTTTTGTAGTCTCTACCGGTACTTTCTTCTTTAAAAACATTTCGTGTAGCTCCTTCCTTTTGACATTTCACTGAGATTGACTGTATGAGGAAGAATAAAAAAATGGTGGACATGACAGAACTACCACCATAACTGATCAAAGGAAGTGTTACTCCTGTTAATGGTATAAACTTAATGCCACCACCAATGGTTAGAAAAATCTGGAATATATAGATAACTGCTAATCCAAATGAAATCAGTTTATAAAATATATCTCTGGATTTTAGGCCGTGATTCATCATGGAAATAAAACAACAGATACAAATCAACAAAATACAAATTCCAAATATAACACCCATTTCTTCACAGATTGCTGAAAAGATAAAATCAGTTTCTACGAAGGGAATGTCTTTTGGACTTCCACTTAATAACCCAAGACCAAACCAGCTTCCGCTTCCAATGGCAAAAAGAGATTGGGATATCTGATAACCTTGATTATCAATGTATGCAAAAGGATTTTGCCAAGCCAGCACACGGACCCTGACATGATCAAATAGGTAATACGCAGCAACGGACCCAGCCATTCCACCTCCGATACCTAAGTACAGATAGTAAAATCGGTTGGAAGCCATAAACACAACCAATAAATAAGCTATAAAAAAAATCAAACCACTACCCAGATCTCTCGATCCTACAAGAATGATCACATATGCTGCAGCAATCACCGTAGTTCTTGCGACATTTTTAAAAGAGGTATCCTTATAAAGAGATGCCGCTAAGAAGAAAATAAACAGTAATTTTACAAATTCTGATGGTTGGAAAGTCAACCCTGCAAGAGTAAAGGTTATCTTAGAACCATGGGTCAAATTACCTAAAATCTGAACCAGTAAAAGAATGACAATCCCTACTCCTGCATAAACCCATGTCAACTTACTCCAAAATTTAAATTTATTCAGAATAAGTGGAATAAACATAGCTATTACATAGGATATAACAGCAATGGCAAGCTGCCTGAATACCTTCTGCATGGAAAGTCTGGAAAGAATAATAAAGCTGATCCCCAAAAGCATACACATGTGATTGAGTAATAGCGAATTAATTTTTTCATATATCATCTTAGTCAACGTCAGCGCTGTTAACAGAAATATTTGTACAAAACCATAGAAAATTAAATATTCTGTATTTCCACTTTTCATATACAAGGTTATAAAAGCAACCAGCTGAAGCATAAAAAAATAAATTTTCTGCCGAAAAAATACACCTTGAGTATGTTTCTCCATTTTCATACGAAAAACCAGAAAACTTTCAAAGGTATATAACGCTATGAGTATGACAATCATGTATTTTGACAATTCAACAAAATATGCCTTCATTAATGCTCCTATTCCACTCCACGTTTATCATGTCCCAGCGTATATTCAGAATAAGGAAGATTCATTGTTTGTCCTTGGTTTGCTTTTATAAAGTAATTCATAACTTGATTCACTTCATCTTCCGTTTCTGTGGTAAATTGAATCCGTTTACCAGTCATAATAGCACCCTTTATCACTTTATCATGTAAAGAAAGGGGAACCGAATTATAGATAATATTGTAGCAGTGTGCACAACAGATTACTACAGGAAAGTTTTTATTCATACGATCTTTGATAAAGTAGTGTTTTACCCGATTACCCTTTTCACATTTACCCGCTGTTTTTGCAATACAGTTTGCGGTGATCATCATGGGAATTCTACCATAAATAATCTGCTCTAATTTATCATATTTTGTAAATCTTGTTAATAATCTCATTTCTTTTGCATTAAGCTCATAAGGTAGACAGCACTTTTCAGATCTTTCAGACCAAAAAGTGAGAGAATCATGATTAAAACAATAGATACCGGCATCCGTTCTGATATTTCCATTATAATGGTGATACTCAAGCCAGCCAAAGGATTCCATATTTCTAATCAGGCACCCATCTGCTTCTTCCATAAAGTGATAGATTCCGATAAGACTGGTATAATCATTTTTTCGTACCACATGTGGAAGTGCAATGTAGATTCTAACATTTTGCTTACAACGGACAAGTATTTCATCTGATAGAGGCAACAAATCAGACTCCAAATAAACAACATCAATGTATGAGGCATGCAAGAGCACTGCTTCTAATTGAGCCAGGGAACTGACAAGAACATCGAACTTATCAGTTTCGTGATTTCTATCCTTGTGTATTACAGATTCCATATTCTGGTTTGTCTTGTTGTTTATTGCCAAATCAGCTCCATGATCTGCAATCTTTGCATCTTGTATTCTGTTTGCTTTGTGATTTAATTTATCTTCAAGAGCTTCTATCCCTTTTCTTCTTAATTCATTGATGGCTTGTAAAGAATAGAATAGTCCATTCTGTAAGGATATTTGTATGTCTTCCAATTCAACATAGAAATTGGTATTACCAAGTTTTTGCAAGCCCTTTCTAATATTTTCTACTGTAATCGGCTGATTATTTGCCAGGACGGGTTGATCCCCTTCCATCCAGACTGAAACCAGTTCCTGCTTAAAATTGTAGCATGAAATATGAATACTAACGGGATGGTCTTTTTCAAATACTGCATTTATATATATCCGCTTTTTGAGCGGATTGTCAATATAACGCTTTCTAATTTCGCTCAGTACGTTCTCATCATTCCTACTGTAGGTAGGAGAATGTAGTGTAATCATATCAAGTCCATTTTGCTTATGATAATAACCATCTTGAATATCTGAACGGATATAAAGCCCGGCTAATGTAGTAAGATCTTTCTCTTCTACCTGATAGGTATCCTCCCCTCCTTCGTAATACAAATCTATATACTTTCTATAGATTGCAGTTACGCCAGCCGCATACTCTGCTTTTTTCATTCTTCCTTCAATTTTAAAGGAATTAATTCCGGCTTCTATTAATTGTGGAATCATGGAAATGGTACACATATCCTTTAAGCTTAAGGGGTAATTGATAGAACCCTTTTTACCCTCGTTACAAATTGTATATGGTAATCTACATGGCTGAGCGCATCTACCTCTATTCCCACTTCTTCCGCCAAGAATGCTGCTAAACAGACATTGTCCTGAGTAACAATAGCACATGGCACCATGAACAAACGTTTCAATCTCTAGCCCTGTTATCTCCTTCATGTACTTGATTTCTGTTATCGACAGTTCACGTGCCGGTACAATCCTTACAGCACCCATATCTTTCAGTAACTTTGCCCCATAGATACCAGTAATGGTCATCTGTGTACTAACATGGAGCTCTAGTCCCGGATAACGCTCTTTGACTCGCAAAAAAACTCCTATGTCCTGAATGATTACTCCATCAAGACCGGCGGTATAGAACTGCTCTAAATAAACGATCAGCTCATCTATCTCATGTTCTTTACATAGTATATTGATGGTCATGTATACTTTTCTGTCAAAAATATGAGCATAGGAGATGGCTCTTATGATCTCTTCATCCGAAAAATTGTCAGCATAAGCTCTGGCGCTGAATTTCTCTCCACCCAAATAGATAGCATCAGCTCCCGCTTTTATCGCACCTAGAAAACTTTCAAAATTGCCTGCAGGCGCTAACAGCTCCACTTTTTTTATTCCCATATAATTAAATAACGCTGCCCGTTTCACGGACAGCGCCCTTTCTATTTGTCAAAATTTTTTAATTCTGTTTCCAAACGTACAATCTTTTTACCACTCTCATTGATATCCACCTGCATTTCTCTCACACGTTTATCAGTGGATTCTAACTTAATCTGTGATGCGATCAACTCATGTTTCAAATTGTACAGCTCTTTTTCTTTTGATTGTATCTCTTCTTCTAGTAAAGCAATCTGCTTTCTTGCTTTAAAATAATCATCCGCAATGTTCAGCTCTAATAATACAGCCTGGGTATCTATGGGTTGTTTTTTAAAATGATCAATTTTACCATATTCTTCTAGTTTATTATTGATGTAAGATGCAACTTTTTGCAGGTATTCTTCACTTTCATACCCACTTAAAGTAAATATCTTTCCCCCAATAATAACTTCTGTATCTGTTTTTGAAGACATATCTCTCCCCCTTACCTATCCAGGCGTTCAACATACAAAATATGCTATCATATATCATAACAATACACTAGATATATTATATATCAACATGAACTTACAGGCAAGAGAATTTTATTCTAGATTTTATAATTATGGTTAAACAGGAAAATCAATACCCATATGTTTATAGGATAATTCAGTGGCAACACGTCCTCTGGGTGTTCTATTCAAAAGTCCATTCTGTATCAGGTATGGCTCGTAAACATCTTCAATGGTCCCGGCATCTTCTCCAATAGCAGCTGCCAGTGTATCTAACCCTACTGGACCTCCGCCAAATTTAAGTATCATAGTAGATAACAAACTTCGATCCACATGATCCAGTCCTAGCTGATCTACATCCATCAAATCCAATGCTGTCTTGGCAATAGACTGTGTTATATTTCCATCGTATTTTACCTGTGCAAAGTCTCTGACTCTTTTTAGGATACGGTTCGCTAATCTTGGGGTTCCACGGCTTCTTCTGGCTAACTCTAAAGAGCCGCCTTCATCTATGAAGACATTCAGAATATTTGCTGAGTGTTTTATGATTAATTGCAATTGAGGAACTGTATAAAACTCCAGACGATGAATCATACCAAAACGGTCTCGTAAAGGTGCCGTTAACATGCCGGCTCTGGTAGTAGCTCCAATTAGCGTAAACTTAGGTAGATCCAGTCTGACAGAGCGAGCGGTTGCTCCTTTTCCAATCATAATATCTATGGCAAAGTCCTCCATGGCTGGGTATAACACTTCCTCAATCTGCCTGTTTAATCTATGAATTTCGTCCACAAATAGAATATCACTTTCCTGTAAGTTGTTCAGAATGGCAGCTATCTCGCCGGGTTTTTCAATTGCAGGGCCACTGGTGACCTTCATATTAACGCCCATCTCATTTGCAATAATACCGGCCAGAGTGGTCTTACCTAGACCGGGAGGTCCATAAAAAAGGACATGATCCAAGGAATCACCACGTTGTTTAGCTGCTTCTATATATACCTTCAGGTTAGCTTTTACCTTATCCTGTCCAATATAATCCGATAAATACTGAGGTCGAAGGGAACCCTCTATTTTTATATCTTCTTGTGTGATATTTGTTTCAATTGTTCTCGCCATCTCACTCATCCTTAAAACAGTTTCTTTAGTGCTGCTTTTAACAGCTCTCCACTATCCATTCCATCCGCATCTTCTATCTGGCTTACAGCCCTTAAGCTTTCTGCCTGTCCATAACCCAAAGCAACCAAAGCTTCCACAGCTTCCCTATTTTCACCATGTAAGGAATTTCCATCGTGGTTTAGATGTATTTCTTTATTGATCATAGTATCGTTATAGGATACCTTATCTTTCAAATCCAGAATTAATCTTTCCGCTGTTTTCATACCTATACCAGGCGCTTTAGCAATGGCTTTGGCATCCTTGGACAGGATGGCATATTTCAATGAATCAGCATCCATTACAGATAATAAAGACAAAGCTCCCTTAGGCCCAATTCCATTTACAGTAATGCACTTTTTGAACATATCTAAATCATTTTTTGAAAGAAATCCGTAAAGCAAGAAAGCATCATCTCTCACTAATGTATAGGTAAACAACTTTAATTCCTGACCAAAGCCAGGAATACTCTGAGAAACTCTTGCAGAAATCTTCACATTATACCCAATACCACCGTTATCAAGTACTACATTATCTTCTGTTACTTCCTCTATCGTACCCTTGACATATGCAATCATATCATCCCTCCAAGTAAGAGCATATCATATCCGAACATATGTTTCAAGGCTTCTTTATCATGTGATTTCGTACTTTTCGATAGATTAACATAAAACAGATAAAATGTACAAGAGCGGTAATGGTCCAGGATATAGGATAAGATATATATAGTACTTCTAATGTTCTATTAGTGGCAAATACGGTATAGATCCATATAATTCTGAACAGGCAGGCTCCGGTTAAGGATACCAGCATGGGTAATATGCTTCTACCCATTCCCCTTAAGCAACCAACTAAGGTATCCATCACTCCACAAAGAAAATAGGGACCACATATATAGAATAATCTTCTCATACCGAAGGAAATGACTTCAGGATCGGTTGTATATAACTTCAAAAGTACAGGCCCTAAGAAATGTACAATGTTTCCTAGCACAAGTCCCACTACCGTTACGATACATATACATTGAATGGCTATGGTTTTAATCCTTTTATATTTGTTTGCACCATAATTTTGTCCCACAAAACTGACTGCTGTCTGATGCATGGTATTCATTGCAGTATAAACAAAACCTTCCAAGTTACCTGCCGCAGAGTTACCAGCCATCGCTATAAAACCAAATGAGTTTACAGAGGACTGGATTAATACATTGGATATAGAAAATATTGCGCCCTGAAGTCCGGCTGGAAGACCAATTTTTGCCATCAATTTAAGCTTATGCTTAGAAATTTTCAGGTCATTTAAACGCAAACCATATGCACTTTTTGATTTCATTAAACATATGACTACTAAGGCAGCAGATATCACCTGTGAGATAGCAGTTGCAAGTGCCACTCCCATCACCCCTAAAGAAAAAACAATAACAAAAATCAGATTCAAAATAACATTGATGACCCCTGCAATGGTAAGGAAAAACAATGGTCTTCTGGTGTCCCCCACTGCTCTTAAAATGGCAGCTCCAAAATTATAGAGCATCATTGCAGGCATGGCAGCAAAATAGATTCTGATATAGATAATCGATTGATCAATTACCTCTATGGGTGCCCCCATAGCTTGAAGGGCAAATGGTGCAGTGTAATATCCAATAAATATAAGAAGAATGCCACAGATGACGGAGGTCAGAATCGCTGTATGTACCATTTCAGAAAGTTCATGTTCCTGTCCGGCACCATAATAGCGGGCAACTAATACATTCGCACCAACGGATAAACCCAAGAATACATTCACCATTAAATTAATCAACGGACCGGTAGAGCCTACTGCTGCTAATGCATCACTGCCAACCCATCTTCCTACAACAATCATATCAGCTGCATTAAAACACAGCTGCAGAATGCCGGAAAGCATAAGCGGTAGAGAAAAAAGCAGTATCTTGCTCAACAACGGTCCGTTACACATATCTATTTCATATTTTGTACTTTCTTTCTTTGCTTCTGTCATATGCCAATACCTAACCTTCATCTTGAATATTAGCATTATACAACAGGAACCCGGGAAAGGAAAGACTCCATTATTTATTGTTAATGTAGTTAATCAATCCTTCAGCTGCAATAATCTTCTGCATAAAAGGAGGAAAAGGCTGACCTTGATAAGATTTTTTTGTGGTCAGATTGGTAATAACACCTGTATCAAAATGAACTGTAACTTCGTCACCATTCTGAATCGCTTTACTGGCATCGGAGCATTCAATGATTGGTAACCCAATATTGATTGCATTCCGATAAAATATTCTGGCAAATGTTTCTGCTATGACACAGCTTACACCAGATGCTTTGATTGCAATCGGTGCATGTTCCCTGGAGGAACCACAGCCAAAATTTTTATTGGTCACAATGATATCGCCTTTTTTAACTTCTTTTACAAATTCCTTATCAATATCCTCCATACAATGTGCTGCTAATTCTGCAGGATCTGATGTGTTCAGATATCTGGCAGGAATAATCACATCTGTATCCACATTATCGCCATATTTAAATACCTTACCTTTTGCTTCCATAGTATCATTCCTCTCCTAATTCTTCAGGCCCGGATATTTTACCTGTGACCGCACTGGCTGCAGCCACTGCTGGGCTTGCCAGATATACTTCGGATTTCACATGTCCCATACGTCCAACAAAATTTCTGTTAGTGGTAGAGACACATCTTTCTCCTTCTGCCAGGACACCCATATATCCGCCTAAGCAAGGTCCACAGGTGGGAGTGCTCACTATCGCACCTGCTTCAATAAAGGTTTTCAGCAATCCTTCTTCCATAGCATCCAAATAAATCTTTTGTGTGGCCGGAATAACGATGCATCGGATTCCTTTTTTTACATGCCTACCATCTAGTACTTCCGCCGCAATACGCAAGTCATCTAATCGGCCATTGGTACAGGAACCAATCACTACCTGATCAATAGTAACCTCTCCTATTTCAGCCAATGTGTGGGTGTTCTCAGGTAAATGAGGAAATGCGATAGTTGATTTTAGCTCAGAAAGATTGATTTCATAAATTTCATCATAAACGGCATCTGCATCAGCTTCATAGATCTGATAGGAACGTTTGGAATGCTCCTTCATATAGGCTTCTGTCTGGTCATCTACCGGAAAAATTCCATTCTTTGCGCCTGCTTCTATAGCCATATTGGCAATGGTAAATCTATCATCCATAGATAAGCTATGGATGCCTTCTCCTGTGAACTCCAAGGATTTATAGAGTGCACCGTCCACACCAATCATACCAATCAGATGCAAAATCACATCCTTGCCGGAAACCCATTTAGAAGGTTTTCCTATTAATACAATCTTGATAGCAGATGGGACTTTGAACCATGCTTTTCCGGTGGCCATACCGGCTGCCATATCTGTGCTGCCTACACCGGTAGAAAAAGCTCCTAGTGCTCCATAGGTACAAGTATGGGAATCTGCTCCTATGATTACATCACCGGCAACCGTCAATCCTTTTTCAGGAAGTAATGCATGCTCAATGCCCATTTCTCCCACTTCAAAGTAGTTGGTAATTTCATTCCGATATGCAAATTCTCTTACACATTTGCAGTTCTCCGCTGATTTAATATCTTTATTGGGAACAAAATGATCGGGCACCAATGCAATTTTATCCTTATGGAATACACCTTGTACCTTCATTTTTTCCATTTCTTTAATCGCAACAGGGCTTGTGATGTCATTTCCCAGTACTAAATCCAGATCTGCTTCAATTAACTGTCCTACGTTTACATAATCAAAACCTGCGTGAGCAGCCAATATTTTTTGTGTCATTGTCATTCCCATTGGTAATACCTCCGTGCTTCATTCTGTTATCATTTTATCATAGTAAGCTTTATTCTTCAAATATATATATTTTATGTTTACTATAACATGAAGTTATGATAGCATGCAATTAGCAACGGTAAGGAGGATACCATGAATCAACAGAATCTAAATTTTTATCATATCTTTTACGAAGTAGCAGTTACGGGTAACATCTCCGCTACCGCAAGAAATTTATTTGTTTCACAGCCGGCAATCTCCAAGGCCATTTCAAAATTGGAAAGTAACCTTTCCACCACACTTTTTTTAAGAAGCTCCCGTGGTGTAAAGCTGACTGCAGAGGGTGAATATCTGTTTAAGCAGGTAGATACTGCTTTTCATGCTTTAAATCAGGGGGAAGATCAACTTCAAAAAAATTTAGAGCTGGGAATCGGACATTTATCCCTAGGCGTCAGTACAACCTTATGTAAATACATGCTGCTACCCTATCTGCAGGAATATATCCAGGAAAATCCCCATGTAAAAATATCGATCTATTGTCAGTCATCCATGGAAACCATTACCGGATTGGAAAATGGAAAACTAGATATCGGACTCATTGGGGAAAGTGAACATATGGGAGATCTATTTTTTAAGCCTGTTGAAGAAATACAGGATATGTTTGTTACAACTAAGGAATATCTCGCTCATCTGAAAGAAAGAACATCCTCAAATGACAAAGACCTTCTCTCACACAGTACACTGCTATTATTAGATAAAAAAAATATTACCAGACAATATGTAGAAAAATTTATGATAGTAAAAGATATCACACCGGAACAGCAATTAGAAGTTACCACCATGGATTTATTAATTGAATTTGCTAAAATCAGTATGGGGGTAGCATGTGTCATCAGTAACTTCATTCAGAAAGAATTATCTGATGGTACCTTGATTCCATTCCCTATGTCCGAATCCATCCCCACCAGAAAAATAGGATTTGCCTACAAAAAGCAGACAAACCCTACACTTGCCATGAAAAAGTTTTTAGATCTTGCGAGGGAATGACGTAACTGCTTTAAATAGATCCCCATCATTCTCCAAAACAAATTTTCCACCTTGTAACTCAACGAAGCTTTTTACAATGGCTAAACCCAATCCACTTCCCTCTGTATTTCTGGCGACATCGCCTCTAATAAATCGCTCTGTCAGTTGGGTTGGTTCCACAATAATCTCAATAGCAGAAATATTTTTCAGTGAAATAATGATTTCCTTCTCGGTTAGCGTGCCATTTACGTAAACTCTGGTATTTGGCAAAGAATATTTACATATATTTTGAAATAGGTTTGCGTAAATCCGATATGTTTTTTGACTATCCAGAGAACATATCACTTTTTCCGGCGGTAAATCCATTCTGATTTCCAGTTCAGATTCTGTCAGCTTATCTGACATTTCCAATACCACCTGTTTTATAAGACTGCAGATATCAATATCCATGTAATGCAGTGTCACATTTCCGCTGGTTGCTTTACTTACTTCAAATAAGTCCTCAATCAAAACCTTTAGCCTAAATGATTTCCTTTCAAGGGTATCCAAATACTCATTCCGCTGCTCAACAGTTAAATTTTCATCTTTGAGCAAATTTAAATAAGTGATAATAGCCGTTAATGGAGTCTTCAAATCATGAGAAACATTGGTAATCAATTCTGATTTCATCTTCTGGCTTCTCACTTCCTCTTCTACTGCATTTCGAAAGCCATCCTGTATACTTAAAAGTTGTTCTTTAAAAGGATTGAAAATACCAAGATCATTTTTAATCTCCACATTCAGATTACCTGAAGAAATTTCATTGATTTTATCCATCATGATCGTATATTTTTTCTGCATTCTGCTGACATAGAACTTCAGTATGAAATATAGAATCACCGAATATACTATGGTGAACATGACTCCTCCCAGCCATAAAATTCCGATGAGAAACAAAATGATACCATTCAGTATGACAACTTTTAGTATGGTACGTCTGGCTTTCTTGGTTACATCAATATGTTCCAGAAAATCATATGCCTGCATAATATGTTTTTTACAGAAGGGAAATATTTTATAGATCAAACTGCTTTCTTTCATATATTGTTTGAATCCTAATTCCCGTAATGAGCGGAGCGATAATCCGATATACCATGCTACAGTATAGATACTCGTTAGTAATATACCATGCATAATAAACGATATGATATTGGATGCCTGTAACGAAATTTTCATATAAGATGAAAAAAGCTCTGCCGAATCCCCATTCAAAAGACGAATGATACTACACAGGATATTCGGAATTAATTCACACAACAAGAAAATTAAAGTCAGTAGTATTTCAATTGGAACATGAAAATACCAGAATTCATGAAACAGCTTACCATTGCTTCTATGGATAGGAAGTAATAACATGAGTAACAGTACCACAATAAATGCTAAACATATCCACCCTGTCAGACCTGTATTAGCGTAATAACTATAGATTTCAGAACCCAGGCCATATCTGTTTGTAATATTCATAGCATCCAGATATTTTTCCCAGGTTTCCTGAGTCATGGCATAGATAAACTTACTGCTTACCGGTGATTTTCCCTCCTGTAAAAGATCTGTATCCCAAAACCCGGAATGACTTGAAATACTATCTGCAAGCAGTTCATTTTTAATTAATATACACTCTGAAGCATTTCGCATAAGTTGTTCTGAATCAGTGGATTTGGCTTTGGTAATGGAAGGTGTACCATTTTCATTATAATCAAATTCAATGTAAAAGCAGTAATTATCCAGATTATCAATTTTGCTTTTATCTGTATTGCTAATAAAAGTATTTGTTTTTAAATCCTCTGCATAAAAATCAAAATATTTTATCTGCTCAGAAAAATCAGTCTCAAAATCGTTTTTTATAAAATTGTCCAGATACTTTTTATATTCTGTAATATCATATTGATCATCACTCTGTGAAGCTAATACTTTTTCAATATCATTGATATATAAGTCGGAATAAAGTATGGCATCACCGGTATTCTCTTCATATAGTTTCTTATATAGTACATAATTACCCTTTATCAGACTATTTAAAGGAGTATCTGATTCCAGGGAATGCTGATCAGATTCACTTATATTACTTTTAACAGTACCATATGTACACATAATAATCAGTGTTGCCAAAAACGGTATAAGCAAAGTAATTGCAATCACATTCACTTTTCTTCTCTGTTTCATTTTAAGCCTTTCTACTGCTTTTCGATTTTATATCCTACTCCCCAGACCACCTTCAGATATTTGGGATTTTTGGGATCTATTTCAATTTTTTCCCTGATGTTTCTCACATGTACCATAATGGTATCGGTATTTACGGCTTTCTCATTCCAGATTCTTTCATATATTTCATCTGCTGAGAATACCCTGCCTGGATTTTTGATTAAGAGCTGTATGATCTTAAACTCCATAGGCGTTAATTTCACGGGATTTTCATCCACATTGACCTCTACTGTTTCTTCATTCAGTTCCAACCCGCCAATTGTATAGATATGATCATTTTTCATCTCTGTCTGCGTGGCATTCAGATATTTGGAATATCTTCTTAACTGGGAATTGACACGTGCCAATAATTCCATAGGAGTAAAAGGTTTGGTCACATAATCATCTGATCCCATATTCAAACCCAGTATCTTATCCACTTCTTCTGATTTAGCGGATAACATTATCACAGGAAACTCCTTCCCCAAGGCTCTCATTTTCATCAGCATAGTAATACCATCCATCACAGGCATCATAATATCTACGATGGCTAAATGAATATCCTGCTCTGATATCACCTGTAATCCTTCTTTTCCATTAACAGCTTGAAACACTTGATAGCCCTGGTTCTTTAAATAAATTTCTACCCCTTCCCTGATTTCCCTGTCATCTTCTACAATTAGGATTCGATACTGGTTGCGTTCCACTTTTCTACCCCTCTACTACTTTCCGTTTATTTACTTTGGTGTACGAATATAACTTTATTATACTGTTTGAGGGCTACCTTCGCAACTTTACTTTCGTCGTAACATACTAACTTCACTATAAATAAGAAATCCCAATTTTATGTATATAAATAAGCAAAGATTTTCTTAAGAAGAACCTTAGAAATACTTTGTTTACAAAGCTGACACAAAACGAATACGAAAAAGGAACAGCTGACTCTCATCAGTTGTTCCTTTTATGTTAATCTGCGTATTAGTTATTGATTAATTTGTCTTCCCCATTCCAACTATAAAGCTTACGAATTTCTTCACCAACAATTTCTGAAGGATGTTCGCTGGCAAGCTTTCTAATCGCACGGAAATGAGCCTGGCCGCCCGCATCAGACATATCCAAAAGGAATTCTTTTGCAAAAGAACCATCTTGAATATTCTTTAAAATCTGCTTCATGGTCTTCTTTGTTTCTTCAGTTATAATCTTTGGTCCGGTAATATAATCGCCATATTCTGCTGTATTTGAAATAGAATATCTCATTCCTGAGAAACCGCTTTGATAAATCAAATCTACAATCAACTTCATTTCATGAATACATTCAAAGTATGCATTTCTTTCGTCATAACCAGCTTCAACCAGTGTTTCAAATCCTGCCTGCATCAATGCGCAAACACCACCACACAGTACTGCCTGTTCGCCAAATAAATCTGTTTCCGTTTCTGTTCTAAAGGTAGTTTCCAGAACACCTGCTCTTGCTCCACCAATTGCGAGTGCATAAGCCAAGGCCATATCCTGTGCTTTTCCGGTCGCATCCTGATGAACAGCAACCAGACAAGGAACACCTTTACCTGCCTGATATTCACTTCTTACTGTATGTCCGGGTCCCTTAGGAGCAATCATGGTAACATCCACATCCTTGGGAGCAACGATCTGTCCGAAGTGAATTGCAAAACCATGTGCAAACATCAGCATGTTACCTGGCTGTAAGTTAGGTGCAATATCCATTTTGTACATTGCAGCCTGTTTTTCATCATTGATGAGAATCATAATAATATCTGCACGTTTAGCTGCTTCTGCAGCGGTATATACTTCAAAACCCTGAGCTTCCGCTTTTGCCCATGATTTGGAGCCTTCATACAAACCAATAATGACGTGGCATCCTGACTCTTTTGCATTTAAAGCATGTGCATGTCCCTGGCTGCCATAGCCGATAATAGCGACTGTCTTGTCCTCCAGTAATGCAAAATTACAATCTTCCTGGTAAAATATATTTGCCATATTCATTTCCTCCATTAAAATATTATATAACTTTCAGAAGGCACAAGCCCTCGGGTTATCTATTGTTTTTGTGGTTCTAAAATGTATCGGCTATTCTATGTACGTTACATTTTCTGTACCACGGCATAAACCGGCAATCCCTGTCCTAGCAAGTTCCAGAATTTCATATCCTTCTAATAAATTGATAAATGCTTCTATCTTTTCCTGAGTTCCTGTCATTTCTACGATCAGGCTCTCAGATGCTACATCAATAATTTTCGCACGGAAAATATCTGCAAGGGAAATCACACCCTGACGTTCACTGGCTTTGGCTCTTACCTTAATCAAGGCTAGTTCTCTATAGACAGATTCGTCAGATTTTAATTCCTTGATGTCACGTATGTCAACCAGTTTAGCAACCTGTTTTTCAATCTGGTCAAGAATCTGATCGTCTCCGCTTGTTACTATAGTAATTCTGGTAAATCTGGGATCGGCAGTTACTCCGGCTGTAATACTTTCAATGTTGTAGCCACGCCTAGAAAACAAGCCGGATATACGACTCAGTACTCCTGATGTATTATCTACAAGTAGTTGAAATACTTTCTTATACAATCTCATTACCTCCGCATCAAAAATGATGTTCATTTCTGCTTATCTTTAGTTTCCATGATAACAATACTTTTTTTCCTTGTCAACGTATGACCTTTTGGAATATAATCCATAACCTGAAGTTATCATATTCAATCACAAACAAAAACTATATTCCTATCAGTTATCGCTTTCCATACATTTGGGTAACGCCAACGTACCCGTCCTTGCTACTTCGACGATACTGATAGACTTAAGCATCCTAGTAAATGCTGTCGTTCTTTCCGGAACATCGCATACCTGTATCATCATTTGATTTTGAGATGTATCCACAATATCTGCTTTCATCAGTTCACAGATTTCCATGATTTCTTTTCTGGTATTTTTATTATATTTCACCTTTATGAGCATTAATTCCCGGCTGATACTCTGTACCTCATCAAAGGTCTTAACTTTTATGACATCCAATTTCTTATTCAGCTGTTTTTCTATCTGTTCGATAGTACGTTCATTGCCACTGCTGACAATGGTCATACAGGATACATGTGGATCATCTGTTTCCCCGACTGCCAGGCTGTCAATGTTAAAACAACGTCTGGAGAAGAGGCCTGCAACTTTGCATAACACAC
Source organism: Lachnospiraceae bacterium (assembly GCA_035271185.1). Taxonomy (GTDB): domain Bacteria; phylum Bacillota; class Clostridia; order Lachnospirales; family Lachnospiraceae; genus Acetatifactor. The sequence continues at coordinate 16,908 of DATERV010000146.1, forward strand.
CTGAACGGTTCTCAACTAAAACGGAATATATCTTTTTCATATCAAACGTTCTCCTCTCTTATTGCTTTACCAAGTCCATTGGATCAATCAAACATTCTAGCAACATGGTGGTATCTTCTTTCAAAAAGGATTCCAGAACTTCATTTATTCCAACATTGTTTTCAATCCTTAAGTATGGTATTTCATATGCTTCAGACAATTTCTGTAAATTGGGTGCACCACTGATATCCACTACAGAATAATGGTCTTTATAAGTAAAATGCTGATATTCCCTTACCATTCCCAGATAGTTATTTCTAAATACAATGATTTTAACGGGAATCTTATGTTGCATAATGGTAGCCAGTTCCATCATCGACATTTGGAAAGACCCATCTCCACATACTGCAATCACCTGCTTTTTGGGATTTGCCAGTTTAGCTCCCATTGCAGCAGGTATAGAGTATCCCATAGTACCCATTCCTCCGGAAGTAAGAAATTTCCCTTCCTTTACAATATGATAGGCGCAAGACCAGATTTGATTTTGACCAACATCGGCCACGTAAACACCATCCTTCTGCATCTTGTCCGATAAACATCCGATCAGCACTTCAGGGTCTGTATAATCCGGATTGGGAGTTCTTTTCTTCACCATATTAGTCCGGTAAACTTCTAGGTTGTGAAGCCACTCATCATGATCACAAACAAGTTCCTGTTTCATCAGATCCTCAAAAATATGCTTTGCATCACCTACAAGCGGTATAGTGGGTCCGGCATTTTTCCCAATTTCTGCAGGGTCAACATCAATGTGAATCAGTACCTTATTCTGAGTCATCAAATCGGGTTGACTGACAGCTCTGTCAGCCACACGTGCTCCCACCATAATCAGCACATCTGATTCATTCATTGCTCTGTTGGCACAGGGCTTCCCATTATTTCCTACCATCCCAAAATACAGTGGATGTCTTGTAGGCATAACGCCAATTCCCATCATGGTAGATACCACAGGTATTTTTTGCTTTTCCACAAAGTATCTTAATTCATTTGTGGCATCACTTAACAATACGCCGCCACCAGCACAGATAATGGGACGTTTGGCATGCTCTAATTCTTTTATTACTTTCTTAATCTGAACCATGTTTCCCTTTACAGTAGGTTTATAGGTTCTTAATGAAACCTCCTGTGGATATGTAAAATGATTCATTACAGCATTCTGTATATCAATGGGAATATCTATCAATACAGGCCCCTTTCTACCGGAACCTGCAATGTAAAAAGCTTCTTTGAAAACTCTTGGAATATCTGAAACATCCTTAATAAGATAACTATACTTTACAAATGACTCTACTGCTCCGGTAATATCTGCTTCCTGAAATACATCGCTACCTAACAGTTCACTGTCTACCTGTCCTGTGATACAGATTAAAGGAATGCTGTCTGCAAATGCTGTAGCAATACCTGTAATCACATTTGTCGCACCTGGACCTGAGGTAACTGCACAGACTTCCGGTTTTCCAGTAATCCTGGCCATTCCACTGGCAGCATGTGCTGCATTTTGCTCTGTACGAATTAAAATAGTTCTGATATCTGATTGTAAAATGCTATTGAAAAATGGACAGATTGCAACACCGGGATATCCAAATATTGTCTCCACGCCCTCTGCTTCCAGACATTTCACTATGGCATCTGCTCCTATCATATGAATTCCTCCTGTCATCTTTCTCAAACACACATAAGATGTATTTTAACACATTAAAGTAGTAAAATCAATCCTGCTTTCATTGTTCTGTCTATCTTTGTTTTATCATCGTCATTCTGCATACAATCTATTTCTTTAGCTGCTCTAATAACTTACCTACAAGCTTAACTGCTTCTTGCGCATCCTTAGAATAGCCATCAGCACCAATTGATTCTGCATAATCCTGTGTCAAAACGGCTCCGCCAACAATGACCTTAGCTTTGACACCTTGTTTCTTTGCATACTCAATTACAGTTTCCATCTGCTTCATCGTAGTTGTCATCAGTGCAGATAGTGCAATAATGGAAGCGTTATTCACGATTGCCGCTTCTATAATCTTTTCTTTGGATACATCCTTACCCAAATCAATTACTCTGTAACCATAATTTTTTAGCATCAATGCAACAAGGTTTTTTCCGATATCATGAATGTCGCCCTGTACTGTCGCTATAATGATTACCGGCATATGATTCATATCATTATCAGTACGCATAAGAGGTTCTAATACTTCGATAGCATATTTCATGGCTTCTGCTCCGGCAATTAACTGGGGCAGAAAATACTTTCCTTTATCAAAGAAGTCTCCCACTGTTTGAATAGCGGGCATAAGTACCTGATCCAAAAGTACTTTAGGCTCTTTTCCCTGCTGTAATGCATCATTTGTTAACTGTACGACACCTGATTTATTACCCTTTAAAACGGCTTCATAAAGTTTTTGGCTTACAGAATCGAAATCTTTTCTGTTTGTGTCGCTGCACACTATCTTAACCTGAGACATGGGTACTGTTTTTATTTCGCCACTCTCACCTTGCAATAATTTTTTCTGTTTCAGTAAATCTGTGTATTGAATATATTCCAAATCTGCATTTTCTTTGTTCAGCAGTATATCCGAAGCAAATGCACAGCCAATTAATAATTCCTGGCTTGGATTAGCGATAGCCGTGGATAATCCTTTTGCTATGGCCATTGTTATGAAAGCAGTGTTCACAAAGCTTCTTTCAGGCAGTCCAAATGATATATTAGATAGTCCACAGGTGGTTGCAAACCCCGCTTCCTTACAGTACTGTATGGTTTCTAAAACATCCAGAGCCGCATTTTTATTGGCACCTACGGTATTAACCAGTCCATCCACAATGATGTCTTCTTTACATAAACCTAGTTCTAATGCACGTGATTCAATTTTATGAATCACATCCTTCTTCTCTGCAATGTTTGCCGGTAGTCCTGTATCTGATAAAGGCAACAAAATAAACATGGCACCATACTTTTTTACAATGGGAAGAAGTTTATCAAACTTTTCTTTTTCATAGGATACAGAATTTACCAAAGCTCTTCCCGGATATCTTCTCAACGCTTCTTCTATTACCGCTATATTGCTGGAATCTATGGATAAAGGTAGATTGGTCACCGTAGATACTTCTTCAATTACCTTTAGCATTACAGCTTTTTCATCTATTCCACCCATTCCTACATTGATATCCAATATCTTTGCACCACAGGCCTCTTGTTCTTCAGCAAAGTCTTTCACTATTTCCATATTGCCTTCTTTTAAAGATTCCTGCAGTTTCTTTTTACCGGTGGGATTGATTCTTTCCCCTATGACAAAGAAATGATCGTGCAAACCAAATGCCAATGTCTGTCTTTCAGAGGTTAAGTAACGTATGCTGTATTTCTTCTTAATCAAATAACTACGTTTCATACCAATCCTATTCACACATTTCTGTATGTAGTCAGGATTTGAGCCACAGCAACCTCCTAACAGAGATGCTCCTGCTTCCTTTAGTAAAATCATTTCATTTGCAAATTGGACAGGACCGATACTATAGCATGTTTGTCCTTCCCTGTCTACTTGTGGAAGCCCTGCATTGGGCTTTGCAATAATAGGGATATCTACAACCTCTGCCATGCACTTCACAATATCTATCATATCAGCTGGACCAGTAGAACAATTCACTCCCACTGCATCTGCTCCTAATGAAGATAAAACAATTGCTGCCGTTTTTGCATCCGTTCCATACAATGTTCTACCATCTGCTTCGAATGTAAGTGAACATAGAACCGGTATATCACAGCTTTCCTTAGCTGCTATGAGTGCTGCTCTTGTTTCTTGAAGGCTCATCATTGTCTCAATAAAAAGCATGTCCACTCCGGCTTTTAAAAGTGCCCGAATCTGTTCTTTATATATTTCAACTAATTCCTCAAAGTCCATATTACCTATAGGTGACAGAGAACATCCGGTCATAGTTATATCACCTGCTATATAAGCTTTGTTGCCTACAGCTTTTCTTGTAAGGTTAACAAGTTCCAGGGTAATCTCGTTTATTTGATCCTGCAATCCATACTCAGATAATTTAACACGATTTGCGGTAAAAGTAGGCGCAAGGATTATGTTGCTTCCTGCCTCCACATATGCGGATTGCAATTTGATAAGAACATCCGGATGTTCCAATATCCATTTTTCAGGACATACACCGGCAGGCATACCCCCTATCATCAGATTAGATCCTATTGCACCATCCAGATAAATAATGGATTCCCCTGCCCATTCTGCAAACTCTTTTTTATTCATGCCGCATTCCTCTCTTCTACATCTTTTAATCAGATTTCATATATAAATCAATTAGTTACGTAATATCTGAACAATTTATTGCTACATATATTAGCATAATAATTTGGATTCGGCAATTTATTTTAAATCTTTATGGAAATTCTTATGAAGTTTATTGGAAATTCTTATGTAATTTATTGTCTTGAGTTTCCGCAAAATGTAATTAAA
>DATERV010000147.1:0-7513 GCA_035271185.1 Lachnospiraceae bacterium
AGTCTGTGTTGTAGTTGTATCTAGTAATAAAGGTGCAGCGACAGATACAGTAACTGCACAGACAACAACTGTTGAGCAGGAAGATGTGTCGCAGATAGAAATGGATACTACTCAGATACAATCAGAACAGCAGACAGCAACAATGTCTGCTGTTGTTGATACTGAAGAAAATACGACAGAAGTACAGGAAGAGACAGAAGCGGAAGAAAACGAGTCCGAAGAAAACAGTACTCTCACTAATTCTAAAATAGTGGCAATTGATGCAGGACATCAGTCAATGTAAACGGCAAGTACTTTCCAGCAAAAAATGGAAATTATTTTCCAGCACTTTCTGGCAAATAAAATCCAGCACTTTTTGGTATAGCACCCGCGGAATAATCCGCGGGATTTTTTTATTGAAATGGCAATTCTTCGTCTGGTGAAAGTGCTACTTGATATATGATGGTACCATCTGGCTGCTGAACTGGTTCATCATCAGACCATCCGTAATAATCCATTGCAAATTTGCGCGTTTCTTCCGGGCTCATTCCTTTGGTGTGCTGGCGAATATATTCTTCGTCTCGATACACGGTCAGGAATTCCACAGGAACCTGTCCATCCGCCCAGGCATCACATGTATTCTCATACACGCTATGTCCGTCCTTTACCCATTCACGCAGGGCACGCATTTCCTTCTTTGTCATAACAGTTTCTTTTATGTATTTCTTATACTGAGTGGTAAGTAATTCTTCCACCTCTGGAGATAAGTGCTTATTAAATTTCATCACCAGTCTGTCCTTTCTCTAAAAATGATTTTCGGTTTTCCAACCGATAGCTTTTTCCTGACATCTGTATACGGTCACATCGGTATGACAGCCGGTCGAGGATTGCAGTAGCTAATGCTGCGTCATCCAGGAATTCAGCCCATTCCTCAAATCCTTTGTTCGTAGTTATGATGATTGAAGTTTGTTCCTGCAGTTCTGATATGAGTTGGAAGAACAGGTTGCCTTCTGTAGAAGTGATTGGAAGATATCCAACTTCGTCGATAACTAGCAGATTTGATTTATGTATCCGGTTCATCTTTGCTTTACTCCGGCGATCTATTTCACAAGTACGCAGGCATTGCATCAAAGACTGCATCGTTGTGTAACTGGCTTTATAGCCTTCTTCACAGGCATGATAGGCAAGTGCAATCGCCATATGGGTCTTGCCTACTCCGGGTGGACCGGAAAGTATGAGATTATAAAGGCCGTCAATCCATGTCAGTTCTGACAGCTGGTTCAGCTGCTTCTTTGTAATCGACTGACAAAAGCTGAGATCAAAATCCTTCAAATACTTTGGATATGGAAATCCAGCTTCTTTAATTCTTTTTTCTTTTGCTTTATCCTGTCGGTAATGTATCTCACTGCCAAGCACATCTTGTAAGAAGGTCACATAGCTCGATTCCCCTGTTTCTGCTGTATGAATCAATGTTTCTAATCCATTCTTTGTGTGTATCAGCCCCAGCGATGATGCATAGGCCCTGATTTCCTGTAGATTATCCATTTACAACACTCCTTTCCATTGCCTGCTCATACACTCCTAAATCACGGATTTCCGGTGTATTTCCCCGATACTTGTACGGAAGTGCTGTTAAATTTTCTTTCTTTTTTGGTGCTGTTTTCAACTGTTCCAGATAGATAATACTGGATTTTAAGTCCCCGGCAGAATACAGTTCTTTTTCTGAGCAGTAGTGAAGCCCCTGAATTAACAGTTCCACATCCCATTCTTCAAAGAGTTTTCTGATCACGCCAAGCTGATCCCTATAATAGCGGGGCTTTGCCTGATGGATATGTTCCAAAAATGTAGAAACCAGTTCGTCTTTCTGAAACAGCTGCTGAATAAGACCTTCCTGTTCCTGCAATGACTTACTTTTATCCCGGTCGTCCCGTTTCTGACCAATCAGTTTTCCTTTTTCATGGCACAGCGGGTGGGTTGCATATATTTCTCCCGTCAGGCTGTCTGTGATGGAGACTGTTTCATCTGAAACGACCATGAATACACGTTTTCCGGGACTGTATGTTCCTTTCGGAACTCGATAACGATTCCCTTTGTATAAAACGATATTGTCTTTTCTCACCTGATAATCTATACTGTCATTAGCAGCCACAACGAAGCTGTATTCAGATACTGGTATCAGGTGTTCCTTTTCGAGAGTAAACACCTTTGCCGGTATCTTTTTTGTTGTCCCATGTTCCTTTTTATTTCCAGTTCTCTTAAGCCATGCGATACAGTCTGCATTAAAGCTGTCTATATCCCTGAAAATGCGGTGCTCTGCGAATCCATGCTTGGCATACTTCACGACATTTTCAATCAGTCCCTTGGACTCGGGATCTGCCCCATGACATAAAAAGATATCAAACTTCACCTCATTTACATAGTTCTGGAATCCTTCTGTATAGATGATGTCACCATTATTCTCACTGACTGCAAGGATCTTATCCTGATCATAGACCATTTCCCGGGGACGTCCACCGAAAAAAGTAAAGGCTTTGATATGCGCCTGTACAAAGGTATCTGTTGTAAATGGTCTTTCCTGCCACAGAATAAACTTGTAACGGGAATGTGTCATGACCATTCCAAAGCAGTAGACCTTTTTGTGCCGGCCGCTTAATGTTTCCAGGCTTATTTCTCCCATATCGACCTGAGCCTGTTGGCCTGGTGGCAGTTCATCCATTGCTTCATACTGTCTTGATGTTTCAGGCTTCTTGATATCGTATTCCTCCCGGATAGATTTCACATAGTCTCTAAAACATCGTTCCTGAAAATCAAGTGTTTCCAGGCAGGTGCGTTCCTTAATCCAGTCATAAAGCTGTGCTGCAGACATGTCTGGATATTTCAGCAGGCACTCTAATACAAAGTCCTTATGGGGATCTGCTTTCTTTTCTCTGGTCTTAGCAGATTCAACTCGTGCAGCGTAGGCTTCTGGAGTCATATCCCAGTAAACCCCAACCGTTTCCCGGTTGATTCCAAGCTTTCTGGCAGTTTGGCTCTTATTGAATTTCTTTCTCTTGTATTCTTGGATTTTATAGTAATCCATCCATTTAACCATCCTTTCTTCACCTCCGAATGACAGTATATCATTCGATGATGTGCAGTAATAGTTGCTGGATTTTATTTGCCTAAATCTGCTGGTTATAGTTTACCACTTACATAAGTATCTTTACTCCAAAGTTGCAATCAATAATTTATTGAAAAAGATTGAAAGGTGGTGGTAAATAATGTGACAATGTGGGAGTATCAGTTTAAATTCTTCGTGAAATAGTGTTCTTTTAAGCTAATAAAAAATGCACGTGGAATTTAGGTTTGAATAATTTGTCTAAAATAACATAATTATGAAAAATTTTATTTATTATTTGTGAACATTTATGATATTATATAAATAGAACATCAATTCATATAGTTACATATAAGAACACACACAATTTGTCTGTCTTCTGAGATTCTTTATGATACCCAGATACCATTAAGAAAAAATTGGAGGGTTATTTTTATGATGAAAAAGTTGTCATTTCTGCTGCTTTTAATGTTGATTTTTATTTTTCGAACTCCTTTGCCCGCATTGGCTGATGAGCCGGAAGACGGTAACATTTTAATTTTAAATTCTTATTATAGGGGGTTTACCTGGACAGATGATGAGGTAGACGGCATTTTATCTTCTATGTCTGAACAGAAATGGGATTACCAGATATCGATAGAATACATGGATTGGAAACGATACCCTACACAAGAAAATCTGCGTAATTTTTATAATATGATGAAAATGAAATACGCTTCAAAGGACATTGACGTTATTGTTTGTACGGATGACGCCGCTTTTCAGTTTGCCCTTACGTACAGAAAGGAACTTTTCTCCAATGCACCCGTAGTGTTTTCCGGGATTAATACCGAAGGCTTGGTACAGATTGCAAAAGGGCAGGATAATTACACCGGTGTTATGGAGGAAATTAATCCGGAAGGTACCATACGGGCAGCTCTTGCTATTAATCCAAAAATCAGAAATATCTATCTGGTATATGATAATACGGAAAGTGGTTTATCTACCGGAAAATTATGCAGGGATGCTGCCACTAAGATAGATAAAAATTTAAATGTAGTAGCCTTAAATGATTATAAAAGTGATAGTATACTAAACTTTGTATCTGACGTTGACAAAAACAGTATGGTTTTGGTAACCACTTTTTTTACAGATACAGATGGGTCCAATATTGACCATGAGCTGTTTTGTGAAAAACTGAGTATGGTTTCGAATGTACCAATCTATCATTTGTATGATTTTGCCATGGGCAGCGATATCCTGGGAGGTAACCTGATTATCGGAGGACTGCAGGGAGAAGAGGCCGGTAAACTGGCGGTAAGAATATTAAATGGAGAAAAAGCATCTTCCATAAAACCGATAGAAATGTATACCAATCAGCTTACTTTTGATTATCCTATGTTAAAGCATTTTGGAATATCGGAAAGTAGTCTGCCTTCAGGAAGTAAGGTGGTAAATGCACCGTTTTCATTTTTTGAAACATATAAAAATCTCGTTATTACAGTAAGCCTGATTTTTGCATTCATGGTTTCGTTTACGGTATTGTTATTGTTTTATATAAAACGAATTAAAATCATGCAGAAAAAATTAGAAGAAAACAATGAGGAATTAAGCCAGTTGTATGAAAAACTGGCGGCATCAGATGAAGAATTGCAGCTTCAGTACAGTAAGGTCACAGAAGCAAATGAGAAACTGGAGGAATACAGTGCTACGCTGTATTACAGGTCTCATCATGATGCCTTAACAGGACTGTATAATCGTTTGTATCTGAGTGAAGAAATTGAGAAGCATCTTTATAAAGGAGCCGAAGAGGGCGCATTATACTTTATTGATCTGGATAATTTTAAATATGTAAATGATTCTCTTGGACATAACGCGGGAGATGAGCTTTTGAAGGCAATCAGCAGCAGGCTTATGAGCGTTAGTACTAAAAATGATATTCTGGTACGGTTGGGCGGCGATGAATTTGTATATTATACCAATGAAATCAAAAATAAGGATGTAGCTGAACAATTTGCCTTAAAGATTCTGGATTTATTTACGATACCATTCCCTATCAGTAATAATATGTTGTCTGTTACGGCAAGTATGGGAGTCGTTATGTTTCCTGAGGACGGGCAGGATTTAGATATCTTGCTTCGTAATGCCGATATGGCTATGTATAAAGTAAAAGAAAAGGGTAAGAATGGATATCGTTTCTTTCATAATCTATTCAAAGAAGAATTTCTTGAAAGGATTCATATTGAAAATTATTTCAAAAAAGCATTAGATGAGCAGGAATTTCAATTGTTTTATCAGCCGCAGATTAACGTTAATACGGATTCCATTGATGGTTTCGAAGCGTTAATCAGGTGGGATAGTCCGGAACTTGGGTATTTACCTCCGTTAAAGTTTATTCCCATAGCAGAAGAGAATGGCTTTATTATTACGCTGGGAGAGTGGATATTAAGAACTTCCTGTATATACATAAAAATGTTGAACGACAGAATACAGGCAAATTACAAAATCTCCGTAAACATCTCTGTTATACAGCTTTTGCAGGATGATTTCGCCAACATTGTAAAGAATATATTGGAGAAAACGGGGCTGGATGCAAGCCTACTGGAACTTGAAATCACAGAATCCGTAATAATGGAATCTGCCAAGGTGATTACAAAAAAAATCGCAGAGCTACGGGAAATCGGTGTACGTATTGCGCTGGATGATTTCGGAACAGGTTACTCCTCCCTTTCTTATTTAAAAAGTCTGCCGATTACGACGCTTAAAATTGATAAAATATTTGTTGATGACATTAAAAATTCAGATTCTAATACGAATGTAACGGATACGATCATAGACCTTGGACATAAAATGGAGCTTACCATCATAGCAGAAGGCGTAGAGACGGAAGCACAACTTGCATATCTGATTGAAAACGGATGTGATGTAATTCAGGGATATCTGTATTCGAAGCCTCTCCCGGAAAAGGAATTGGAGAAATGGATTTGTAATTTTTAATCTCAGATAGTGTGCAAAAGTAATGTTAACTACTTGGGTTGTGATGAAATTTATATTAAACTATGTATGAGGATATAAGGTTCCCGACAGAGTATGGAAATGTAATATATTAAGTTAGTTATAGTAAAGACAAGTGAGACAGGAAAAATGACAATACAGGAATTAAAAGAACGGGGTGCTATCTATATTCCCAATATAAATGATGGGTTTAACCGCTATCGGTATGAGACACTACGTATGGGTGCACAGGAGGCAGGTGATTTCTTCCGGAAATTGTGGAAAGAAAACGGAAATGAGAATGCTTTTGTGGATTTCTATTATTTTAGCTTAAGCAAGGAGTCGAAGCAGAAAGTAGATTCTGTATTGTCTGAGGCAGAAAGGGAATATCTTCATCTCTGGGAAAAAAGAGAGTATCTTCAGACGCGCCAGACGGAAAAGGAATATCGTAATAACCTCCGGGAAGACAGTGAGAATATTATATTCGCCTTGGAGGATATGTTATTGGATATTATAGTGAAGTTGAATGCAAGAGAGATGTTATTCTCCACTTTCTATTTTACCAAGGAGAAAAGTACCTGGTGGGGTAATTATAATCAGGAATATATCGTTTTCAGAGACAGCATTTCTATATAGGAGTGCTGTTTTTATCTTATAGGATATTGCGTCCTATAAATAAAAAGCCTTCCGGGCTTAGAACTAGCATATTACCTGCCGGATAATATTTTAATAAATAGCAAAAGCAGTACTACAATAATGATAGGACGAACAATTCTGGTAATAGTAACAAAAGCAGAAAAAGGGTAATAGTTTTTACCAAAGTTCTAAACTATCTTCTGCATCTACCCACATCTGCATCTCTCCATCCAAGACTAGCCTAGCATATTCCAACGGTTCATCAATTGCCAATGCATTTAAAGCACATTGGGAAGCAGGTGTTGTCCTGATTCCCTCTTCTGCTTTATTGCAATCAATTCTAAGTAAAATATTATCAAATGTCGTTATATCTATACTGTTATAACTTGAATTATAACTAGCGTAAATAAGTCTCATATCATCAATCCTTTCTATCAGCCTGTAATTTAATCTTACTGGTGCATTGACCATTTCATAAACCAATAGACTGCTACGAAAACAATAATTGTAAATACCACTGCTAATAGCACATGAAATAGTTTCTCCATAAACTCGAAAAATTTTCTTTTTCTGTTATATGGTCTCCACTTTGGCTTTGGTTTCAAATCATCCATAATCTGCTTCCACAGAGGACGATTTTTTAATCTAGCGACTTCGCCCTCTAGTTCTCGTATGCGTCTGCTCATCCAGTTTCCGTTCTTCTTCTCGCTTTCCAGCCTCTTGCTGACATACTCCAAGTCTTTCCTTGAGAGATATTCTTTCTCCATCAAAATTTTCTTTTCGTTCTCCAAATTCTGATTTAAAGTCTGTTGCTCCTCTAATTCTTCC
>DATERV010000148.1:0-2789 GCA_035271185.1 Lachnospiraceae bacterium
TTTCTACATTTCCTAATTTCTGCAGGCTATTCTCATACTGCCCTTGCATGGCATCCAGCGTATTACTAATTCTCGTGATGTTACCAAGAGGATCAGCGCCAAGCTCCAGATTATGGCTAATCTGCCCTTTTACATTCATAAAAAATTTATGGTTAAAAGAATCAAATCCCACTGCCAACTTCATTCCCATATATTCACCAATCGGTATTTGGATATTGGTTGTTGTCATTTCTTTGCACATTGCAACGAGTGCAACACCTGCTTCCTTTTTATCGGTATACTGCACAGTTCCTATCTTCATAAAAAAGGCTTCGCTATCAAAAGGCTTATTCTGCTTATAAGTTGCAATATCCTGTTTCATTCCCTCAATGCGTTCTTTCAGCGCTGCGATCTGCTGTGGATAATGCTTTGCAATATTATCCTCTAGTCGATATTTCTGACTAGTATGATTCGCTTTTAAGAGCTTCAATTTCGATACCTGAATATCCAAATCCATCTTCTCTTTAATATATGGATTTCCTGTTGCAAGTGCTTTTACCTCAGCGTAAGATAACGCCGATTCATCAATATCTTCACAGCTTCTAACAGGACTCTTACTTGTCATAATCTGACCAATAAATTTCTGCTTGTTCTCAATCAGCTGCCAGGAATAGCTATCAAATGTCCCTTCTGTTACATATCGAAAAATATTAACCTTGGAGTTACTATTACCTTGTCGTAAAATACGCCCTTCTTGCTGTTCAATATCAGAAGGTCTCCATGGTACATCCATGTGATGCAATGCAATTAATTTATCCTGGACATTAGTTCCTGCACCCATTTTTGCAGTAGAGCCTAATAAAAAACGAACCTGTCCGCTTCTAACCTTTGCGAACAGCTCCGCTTTTCTTATTTCTGTATTTGCTTCATGTATAAATGCCACCTCGTTGTCAGGCACTCCCTTTTCCACTAATTTATTTCTGATATCTTCATACACATTGAAAGATCCATCGTTCTTTGGTGTGGACAAATCACAGAAAATCAACTGCGCTAACTTTTGCTTTTTTGTTTTCCCCCAGATTTCATATGCTTTATCGACACAGGATGATGTTTTGGAGCAATCATTATCTGGTAGCATATCATTGATAAGTCGTTGATCCAGAGCCAATTTCCTACCATCATTTGTGATTTTCAGCATATTATCTTCATTCGGTTGCACCATGCGATTACGAACTGCTTCTGCTCGATCTGCAAGGGATGTTACCATATCTTTCTGATAATCACTTGGCTTTAATACCACATTTTCATATTCCACTTCCGGTACTGGAAGTTTTAACATATCTGGGGTCTGAATATCAGCACTTTCCTTGAAAAGCGAAATTAACTCTGGCAAATTGAAGAACTTGGCAAATCTGGTTTTGGCACGATACCCGGTTCCTTCTGGTGCTAGTTCAATTGCTGTCTGTGTCTCTCCAAAGGATGCCGCCCAGGAATCAAAATGTCCTAATCCTAACTTCTGTAAAGTACCATACTGGAGGTAACGCATATTGGTATAAAGCTCCGTCATGCTATTCGATATCGGGGTACCCGTTGCAAAGGTTATTCCCTTTCCTCCAGTTAATTCATCCAAATACTGACATTTTGCAAACATATCTGATGATTTTTGTGCTTCTGTCTGTGCGATACCAGCAACATTACGCATCTTAGTATAAAGAAATAAATTTTTGTAGGAATGGCTCTCGTCTACAAATAATCTGTCTACACCTAATTGCTCGAAGGTTACCACATTGTCTTTTCTGGTATCATCATTTAATTTTTCTAACCTGGTACTTAATGATTTCTTCGTCTTTTCCATCTGTTTAATGGTATAACGTTCGCCCCTGTCTGCTTTTGTCTGTTCTATCGCTCGCTCAATCTCTGTAATCTGACGTTCAATAATCACAACTTGTCTTTCTTTGGAAAGTGGTATCTTTTCATACTGACTATGGCCAATAATTACAGCATCATAATCTCCTGTTGCAATACGGGAATAAAACTTCTTACGATTGGCTGGTTCAAAATCTTTTTTGGTTGCAGCTAGAATATTTGCCCCCGGATAGAGTCTTAGAAAATCACTAGACCACTGTTCAGTCAAATGGTTTGGTACTACAAACAAACTCTTTTGACATAATCCTAGTCTTTTACTTTCCATAGCAGCTGCTGTCATCTCAAACGTCTTGCCTGCACCCACACAATGGGCTAATAAAGTATTATCTCCATACAAAATATGAGCTACCGCATTTTTCTGGTGCTCCTTTAGTTCAATGTCTGGTGTCATACCTGGAAACTTTAAATGTGTTCCATCATATTCACGAGGTCTGGTGGAATTAAATAGTACATTATATTTTTTACATAAAGTATCTCTTCGCTCCTGATCTGCAAATACCCAGTCCTTAAATGCCTCTCGAATAGATTCCTGTTTCTGACTAGCAAGCATTGTCTCTTTTTTGTTTAATACTCTTTTTTCCTTTCCATCCTCAATCACAACATCAAAAATACGACTATCTTTTAAATTCAGGGAATCCTCTAATATTTTATAAGCATTGGCTCTGCTCGTTCCATAGGTCATAGAGGTTAGGGTATTGCCATAATCGGCATTCTTTCCCTTAATGTTCCATTGCCCAGTCACATCTGAATATTGCACACCCACCGTATCTCTGCGTAATAAATAATCTGGTGTTTGGAAGATGTCTTTCATAAAATCATCTAGGTACCTTGTATCAATCCATGTGGCTCCAATTCGCACTTCAATTTCCGCAGCATCCAATTCT
>DATERV010000149.1:0-8028 GCA_035271185.1 Lachnospiraceae bacterium
GGATTCCTTATGCTTAATTCTACAACAAATACTTACACTTTGAAACGTAAAATTTTAACTTTTACAAATAAAATTTCCAGACGACTTTCAAAACCTGAAAAGAAATTCACTGCTGACATTACTTACGGCATTCTGGCATCCGGAAGCTGTCTCCTGACAGATGTGGTAGATCAACTGCACGAATCATCTAAGAAGATTAACGTCGTTGACCGTTTATCAAGACATCTCGATAAAGGGACTCCTGCAACTGCAGCAGCTTCTTATCTTCAGATAATAAAAAAATGGGTTCCTTCCGATCCAGTCATTCATATCGATAACAGCGATGTTGTAAAGCCTGACGGATATAAATTTGAATCTCTTGGTATTGTTCGGGATGGCTCTGAAAGTACTGCAACAAAAAGTGTTTATAAAAAAGGTTATCATGTTACAGAAGCCTGTGTCCTTACTGGCAGTAATCATCCTGTCAGCATTTTTTCCAGAATACATTCATCTTCTGAGAAGGATTATAAATCCGCAAATGCCATCACATTTGATGCAATGGAGCAGGGTGCTACACTCTTTGGTAAAGCAACCTTTGCCATGGATCGCGGGTATGATGACAATAAGATGTTCCTGAAAATGGATGAATTGGGACAGGACTATGTAATCCGTCTCAAATCAAACAGAAAACTGCTATACCACAATAAATGGACCATGGCTACAGAACTGCGCAATCGGCGAAAAGGCAAAGTTAAAACGAACGTATTTTATAAAGGCAAGGATCACGAAGCGTACCTCTCTCATGTTAAAGTGCAGATCACTGCATCAAGAAAAGATATTTATCTGGTATTAGTTTATGGTATCACAGAACATCCGATGATGCTTGCCACTAATAAGGAAATCAAGTCAAAAGAAGACGTAATCAAGGTGGTTCGCATTTACTTTTCACGCTGGAAAATTGAAGAATATTTCCGCTGTAAAAAGCAGATGTTCCAGTCTGAGAACTTTCGCGTAAGAAAACTCGTTTCAATTAACGCACTTAATTTTTATATCACCTTATGCATGGCATTCCTGGCTATGCTTTCAATGGAATCCGAGACAAATGCACTTAGGGTTTCAATCATAAAATCAGCAGATCCGATAAAGGAAAAAGTTTTCTTCTACTATTACCGACTGGCAAAAGGTATCTCCGGCATACTTTCATATGCAAAAGAGGGCGTCAGACTTTGGTTCAGAACAAAGCGTCCTGTATACCGTCAACTCTGCTTTAAGCTAATCTGTTAAATAGAAAAAAGAATACTTCACCCAAAGTCCGGTATCAGGCGGGGCTTATTAAAGTGCCACTAATACAAAAACTGCCACTCAAAAACCTTAAAAACAGGAAGATTGGTACTATGGAGAGGTTTTCTTCCTTTTCAAATGCAATTTGCGGAAACTCAAGCATAGTCACCTCAGCATGTCAATCACATTTTAAATAGAAATATAGCAGTAGAACTGTCTGTTTCCAATGCGTTGACATATTGACGCAGCTATTGATTAGGCCATTTCAAACTATTTTATTTTTCATCTAGATTTTTTGACTCACTACGTGTCATTGATGGAACACCGGACAGGTGATTGATAGAAGCATAATAGTTATAAAAATCTATTGCCTTATCTTCTTGTTCTGTACCTAATAGCATATGACAAATATCATGTATCATTTTCTGTATTGTCTCATTCTGAAAATATTTGAAAGGAATTCTGCCCCATTGTTTTACATAAACGTCTTGTGTGAAATATCTCCAAAAGGACAGATCCGTATCCTGTGGTAGGACAAGTTTATGGTCCTTATGAAGCCAAACCTTTCCATCTTCACATTCGTCGCCCCAAAATCGATCGTCAACCATAGCCACTCCAACTATCCTACGCTTATCTTCTTTTGAGCCATCACAGCTTGTCAAAATTGCTGCTGAATTTGGTTGCATATTAGAAGGGATTCGTGGCATGCCTTTTCTATTTCCGGTTAAATAGCACCCTGTTTCAATAAATTCCATATGGGAAGCATTTTGCACTTCTTTTGACGAGATGTCAAATGCCACCTGAGATTTTTCCAGGACTTTCATGGCATAGAAACGTCTGCGATAATAATTATCCCTTTCAACTACTACCTTTTTTTCTTCGTCAATACGGATGCATTCTTCTTTTAGTTTCTCAAACTCCTTTTGGAGGTTATTATTTTTCAACGTTAAAAATTGCATAAATGCATCGGGATACAAAAACAGCTTCTGACTCTCTTCAAAGCTGACGGTTATTTTGTTTTCTGATAAATCGCTTATCACACCATTTCCGAACTTGTTGTGTACTACTACTTGACCTAGTAAATTCATTCTATTTCTCCTATATTGGAAAAGGGCTTTTCGCGCGTAACACTTATGTGTACAACATTCTAAGCCCTTTTATCACAATTATTCCATATACAATTATTCTTCTGTTTGTGTTGCTACATTCTTTCTTTTTTCGCGTAAACGCAGTATAGTCTCATCTAAATCTACCTGTAATTCAATTTTGTCACTCATGAGTTCCGGAATATCCTTAACGGTTATTGTTGTCCCCATTTTTATCCCATCAAGGTCCAAAGTGATGGTATCAATCATGTCTTCCGGCAAAGAAGCATATGGGATTTCAAGCAACATCTTTTCCAGCTGTCCTACTACTATGTCATCATTTGCAAGCAAAACGTGAATGACACTATTGACTTTTTCATCTGACGTTAACGCCTGGAATGTGATGTCCAAAATCTGATTATTTAATGTATTCATAGTTTTTTCTTTGATTTGCACCAGAATAACTTGTCCGTCTATATTTAGTACAATCTTGCTGCCTTCACGTTTTTGACGTAACAATTTTCGTGCAACAGTTTCTTCCATTTGTATTGAAATTGACTCACTCAGTGACTTGCCAATTACACTTCCTGTAACCATCCCAAGGCTCCTTACTTTCTTTGCCTTTACTGCTAAATCTCTTTTTTGAACACTAATGTTTTCCATTTTGTTTTCTCCTTGTTCTTGTGATTATGTTATTTGAATCTTGAAAGATGCAAACAAACTATCTATATAATTAAACTTGCAGAAAGCTGTTTATTGCCTACGTATTTTACTCTTACCTTTTCATCTGATTGATAAAAAAGAAGGGCTCTTCATACAACGCTGCATAGCGTAATACCAAAAGCCCTTCTTAATGACGGTTCTTTTTCTATTCAATGTTAATACTATAATAGCACAGTTTCAAAAGAAAAACAAGTAACATACAGGTATATGTTTCCCCCGCATTCATCCATCAAGTGACAAATGCTGATCTTGTTCGCACATTTGCCTTATCTTTTCATATTCTACTCCGTCTCTCGCATCTTCTTGATGAAAGATTTTTGTCTCATATTTTTTACACTAACCCAAGAAATCGCCATTGGAATAATAAAAACAATCGCCATATAAGAGAGTAAATATATCCATGGAAACTGAAATTCCAAATAACTAATTCCCTTGCTGTATCCTTTCCTTTCTTAAGTTCACTACAAACGGAAAATCCATCTCCATCCGGTAAGTTCACATCTAAAATAGCCAGATCAATATGGTTTTCTTTGATAACTTTAGAAGCCTCTTTACAATATTCACATTCAAAAACCTTGTATCCCTCAGCTTCTAAATCAAATTTCAAACCAGAACGTAAGAAAGTATCATCTTCTAATAATAAAATGCTTTTTTTCCCCATACTACACCCCATGCAAATCTGCGTTATTCTATAGTCAGCCCAGAATCCCTTGGATTTCCGTAACTTGTTCCGGCGTAAGAGGGCCAAAATCCATGGCTTTTACACTCTCTTCGATCTGCTGTACAGATTTGAAGCCTGGAATCGGAATGGTGACGCCACTTTTTGCCCAGATCCATGCCAGAGCCCCCTGGACTGGTGTTCTTCCATTGGAGGTAAGAATGTCACGGACGGCTACTAATTTATCGATAGCATCCGGATTCGGTTTCCCGTTTTGGAAAATGGTCTCAGTCCAGGAATGACCGGCGCCACGCACATCTTCTTTTGTCAGTTGGGTATCCTTCCTGAATTTTCCACTCAGCAGGCCCATTGCCAGGGGACTGCGGTCAATACTGGCCAAATTTTCTTCCTCACATAATTTGAGAATATCCAGGTTACCTTCTAAAATATTCAGCTGATGCTGGATTGCACTGCAGTTTTTTTGTTCTGCAAATAATCTGGCGGCCAGTGTCAGATCCGTACTCCATCCATAGGTCCGGATCTTACCGCGGGCAACAAGTTTTTCCAGAGTATCGATCACGGGTTCCACTTCCGACATACCAATTTCTCCTACATGCAGCTGGTACAAGTCTATGTAATCTGTCTCGAGGCGGCGAAGGGAAGCTTCACAGGCCCGTTCGATGTAAGCAGGAGTCACATTCCAGCCCTGGAGAGTTTTGGTATCCGCACTACCAAGGTAACCAAATTTAGTGGCGATGACAGTCTGAGATCTGCGGCCTTTCAGCGCTTCGCCAATCACCTCTTCACTGTGTCCGATACCATAAGCATCCGACGTGTCAATAAAATTTATCCCTAGGTCCAGGGCAGCATGGATGGCAGCAACAGACATCTTATCATCCGTTTCCCCATAACCATCGGCTTTATCATCCATGTAGAACTGACCACCGATTGCCCAACATCCAAGGCCCATGGGGCTTACTTTAATTCCAGATTTTCCTAAAGCTCTTTGTTCCATGATTTTATTCTCCTTTCATTCCAGTCCACATGATTTCAAAACAGTGATCCATGTCAGCCAGTGCCTGTTCTTTGCTCATTAGGCCGGATGACAGATCGATGCAGGTCAGTGCATAGTAAAAAGTGGTGGCCATATGAGAGGCATTCATTGACCGAATTTCCCCGCGTTCTATGCCTTCTTCCATAGCCTGTGTCAGTTCTGAGATAAAGGCATCCTTACTCTCTAAAGTCCGGGAGATAATCTCTTCCTTCAGACTGGATGGCGCTACATAGTATATCCTGTTCCAGAAGTCCATCTCTACATTGTCCCAGTTATATTCCAGATACTCCCTGTAGATTGCGCTCAGGCGCTCCAGACTGGACATGTCTTTGTTCTTTTCAACGATCATTTTCATTTTTGCAGAGTATTTCTGGATAATATCCTCAAACAGTTCCTGAAAGATTTCTTCCTTACTCTTAAAATAGAAATAAAGTGAGGCTTTACTAATGCCTACTTCAGAAGCTATTTTATCCATACGGGCACCTTCATACCCCTGCTGTGCAAAAGTATTCAAAGCTGCCTGAAAAATTCGTTCTTTTGTGATAGAGCCCTGTCCTATTTTACTCACCTCCATAATCAATTCCAATACCTACCAACTGGTTGGTAGGTATATAGTAAATCCTTTTATTATAAATGTCAACGCATTTTCTTATATCTATGGATAATAAATAAAAGCAACCAGCTGAGTGCTCGCGCACCCTCTTCTGATTGCTTCAATGTATATTCTATGTATCGCACACTGCCAAAGTTTTAAAAAATTCCACCATTCTCCATATCTGTCTTGTTTACAAAATCCATGTGGTATAATTTTTCCCAATGGTTTACATTTAATGTTCCTCTTGTAAGATGGATTGCTAAAAAGCAACAATTCTCATCGCTTTCATTGTTTGCCATGTCATACCACCCGGCAAAAGCAGTGCGGAGTTTGGTTCTTATTTCGGCGTTTTTAGGATCAAGCACCCATCCTAGATTCTCACCCACTCCATTAGCTGTAAACATTTCTAAACAACCTGAAACTGAAACCTCTTGATTTTGTGCGATTTGGAGCATTTTGTTTGACTTTCCATTGGTAACAACATAGAACGTCCCATCTTCATAATAGGCATCCACACTACGGACAACAGGGCGAGGCTTTCCATCAAGGTTCGTCTCTCTGGCAATAGTAGCAAGGGAAATGACATTGTCTTTGCCGTTACCAAACTTCTCTTCAATTAATTTTAATCCTTCTTCAAACATACTCATTTTAATCTCATCCTTCCTTTGATATAAATTATTTGTCTCTTTCAGAACGTCTGTTCGATATTCTGTTCTTATTATATACTCTCTTATTTATTTTATCAAGCGAAAAAGAACATTTGTTTGTATTATTTTACGTGTTATTGTATTACTTTATTTTCAAAAGCTCTTTTCTTTGTTTCCATACTTGATACTCAACTTCTCGTTCACTAACCAACTCTTGAAATCCCTCATCACACTCTCCTATAATCTGAGGATCACCAATTAATGAATATCCTCTTGGTTCAAAAAAATTCTTTCTCAAATGTTCATACCAGATTGATGGTTCTGCAAATTTCCCCTCATGACATATAAGCTTATTCTCAGAATTAAAGAACCATGTATTGATAAACTTTTCATCCCAATATTTATCTGGACAAGTATACTCACTAAAATGAATAAAATCTCTTATTAACTCATCATCTACTGCTGGTGTTACTTCTAATTCTCCTTTTGCTGATAGCCAAACTCCCATTTATTTCTCCTTCCATCTTCAACATGCAACACAATTAATATTTTACTTGCAAGCATACAAAGATTAATCTAAAATATAACCATCGGTTAATAATATGTTTATATATTATAGTAACCAATGGTTAATGTCAATATGGAGGTTTATCATGAAATTTCAGCCAGAGCTACTTATTTCTTTAAGAAAATCATTAGAAATTAATAAATCAGAGGCTGCTCGCAGACTAAATATGTCTGCTATGGGATATGGCAGATACGAAAGCGGAGAAAGAGAACCATCCTTTCAGACTGTAAGCTTTATTGCACAGACTTTTGGAACTACCTCAGAGTATTTATATGGTGAATCCGAAAATATGCAAGCTGATGCTATAACTATTTTGCAAAAAGATAATCCCGAACTGTTTGCACTTGTACAGGCTATTCAGACTAAAGATGAGGTTTCAAAACGTCTTTTCTCTTATTATAAAAAATTATGTTCCCCAAATTCTTAGCAATAAAAAAATCATAACCCCCTGTCCAACGAATGTTTTGCTCTGACCCTATAAGGGGTCCTTGTACTCTTTAACATTCAGTTTATCCATGGCTATATTATTGCTCTCTTGCTCCTGAATGCATTTATCAAAGTGTTGTCGCAAATAGCATTAGTCCAATAGCAACTACTGCTTCTAATAATGCTACAGCAATCTGTTCCTCAAGTAGATTTCTAGATGCTTCTTTCTCGGCTAAAGCACGAGCTTCCTCATCGTCGCTGTGGAATTCTAGTTTCTTTTTCTTTCCAAGCAATGCAAACAACGGGAAAAGAATAGGTACTAGCATACCATACTTCGAACCATATGTGCCATTACCAACATGCATAAAGCTTGTGTTCTTAAAAGTATCAGGTACAAAAAACCATATTATAAATCCCCCTACAATTCCTATTATTATCAAAACATTTCTAACCCACTTCATTGTAGTTAATGAATACTTCTTCATATACCTCTCCACTTTTATTATTCTTCACAATATTTCCTATAGGATTATATTAATAAACTTACACACTAATGTCGTAAACAAAGTAACATAGCATTACATCTTCACATGGTAAAATATTGGTTCTTTGTAATACATAGGTGTACTATTCCATTTATTTCTTTTTCAATCACAAATCCTACTGATAAATGAGTTTTAATTGCAGCTACCCTACTCTTTTCAAAATCATTATGTACTACTGACACTGATAATTTTTCAAATGTCTCATTAAGAATCAAATATAAAGCTTCATTAGCGTAGCCCATGCCGCGATATGTACTTTCTAAAACGATTCCCATATCATACCAGTTACCATCGTTACTTTTATGGACATTTACTTCTCCAATGAAAGCATTATCACAGTTACGAACAATATACGCATAAAACCTTTCCGGTTTTCCACATACAAACCAATCATACCATGCTTTCCATTGCTCTTTTGGGAAATCTATACATCCTGTATCGTTATGATAACCTTCAAAGCCTAAATT
>DATERV010000150.1:0-3044 GCA_035271185.1 Lachnospiraceae bacterium
TCCCAAAAGTGAAACTAAAACATTTAAATTCGGAGAAAATTAGGAGGATACAACCATGAGACCAGAAATAGAAATTAGAGATCATAAAAAAGAGGGAAATAGAAAAAAAACATATGCACAAGGTATGGTGCAGATTTTAAAATCCAAAAAAGAAAAGGCAGGTAAATAATATGATGAACTATGATGAATTTAAAGGTAGCATACAGGACCAGATTAAAGACTTTTTACCAGAGAAATACGAGGATGCCGATGTCCAGATTCGTGAGGTATTGAAAAATAATGATACAGTATTGGATGGCTTAACTGTTGTAGGTACAGATAGTAATATCTCGCCCACCATTTATTTAAACGATTTCTTTGATGACTATGAGAATGGGAGACCAATGGAAGATATTTTGCAGAAAATTGCAGATATTTATGTCAATAGTGATCAAAATATTAATTTTGATACTTCGTTGGTAACGGATTTTGAGAATGTAAAGGAAAAAATCGTTTGCAAAGTAGTAAATAAAGATGCCAATGAGCATATGCTAGAGAATCTTCCCCACAAGGATATGGAAGATTTGGCAGTTATTTACCAGATTGCGTTAGGCGGAGATGGAGATGGTATTGCTACAGTTAATATATCAGATCAGTTATTAGAGCGTTATGGAATTAATAAAGAAGAATTACATGATATTGCAGTGCAAAACACAGCAGAGCTTCGACCAGCAACATTTAGAAGTATGCAAGAAGTGATTATGGAAATGATGGGTGCTTCTGAGCTGGCGAATATGGGTATGGATGCAGATATGGATATGTCTGGTGGAATGCCAATGTATGTTCTGACAAATGAAGACAAAATGCATGGAGCAGCAACAATGCTTTATCCTAATTTGATGGATGAGATTGCAGAAAAAGTGGGTGGGGATTTCTTTATTTTACCCTCATCGCTCCACGAACTTTTAATTATACCTAAGGACTCAGGAGCGGAACGAGTAGAACTTGAAAACATGGTGCAGGAAGTAAATGCTACACAGGTTGCGCCAGATGAAGTGTTGTCAGATCATGTGTATGAGTATGATGCAAAAGAGCATGAATTATTCCGTAGCGATAAAGCGGAAGAACGCCAGGAACGAAAAGAAGCTGAAAAATTAAATGCAATGGATAGAGGTAAGGAAGCGAAACCTAAGGAAAAAGAGTCCTTAAAACAGAAACTTCCAGAAATGAAAGCAAAAGCAGATGCAATTAATCAGAATCACGATAAAGGCAAAGAACTGAAAAAAGAAGCTGTAATATAAATAATTAGGGGCGGTTTGTGAAAGTTGCAAACCGTCCTTAGTAAAGTCAAAGGTAATTTGTATTTATAAGAGAAGTTCTTTTTTTTGATGAATAGATATGGTAAAATTAATAGTCAGAATTTTGATAAATTATAACACAATTAAGCCTGTTTATGAAGAATATCCAATAATAAATTAATAAGATTTCTATTAGCATATTTAATTCTCAGATAAGTAAAGGAGGTGATGACCGTATGGCACAGAGAACAGTTGCACTATATAATGATAAAAATATTGGAATTGAATCCATCTATACGGTTATCAATGGCCAGCAGATAAATATTCCAGAGAAGTTAAAAGAACTCAGGGCAATGAGCCAAAATAATGAACTGTTTTGTCCGTGTGGTTGTGGCTCAAACTTAGTATTAGTTGCAGGAGATAAGAATCTTCGTGAGCAGCATTTTAGACTTAAGGATGGTGCTTTCAATCAGGATTGTAATGTAATCACAGAAGGCAAGATATCTGTAGATTCCAAGATTGTTCTTAAATGTTGGTTAGAGGATAAATTAAAAGCTACTGACATAGAGTCGCGTGTACCGATTCAGGTAGTCGATGATACAAATAAAAAATATGAATTTTCATTTATTACCAAGGAAAAGAAGATTGCATTAAGTTATTGTCATGAAAGAGTAAATCTTTCGGATGAAAAGTTGGAGTTGCTAGAAAACAATAGTAAGGGCATTCATGTCATATATGTTCTTGATTTCATGAATGGTGGTAGTGATGGACAGTATCCAGAAGGACTAATGAAGGTTCAGAACAAACAGGGATTTTGTTTGCTTCTGACGGTTGAAGATGCTGATTATTATGCTGCTACTATGGAAGCTGTATTCTATGCAAAGGATATTGATGGTTTCTGGCAGGAGGTGTCATTTGCAGATGGACAACTGAGTGAGTTCTCAATAAATGCTTCTGGAAAAGTAATATTTTCAAATTGTACGCTAGATACAATGAAAGAAGAGGCTGAGACAAAGTTTAATCAGAACATTGAGGCAGAGCGATTAAAACGAGTTGAGGAAGAAAAGAGACGTGCAGAGAATGTGAAAAGGCTTCTTGAGGAAGAGGAGATTAAACGTGAAAAACGTAGAAAGTTGCAGGAAGAAGACGAGAAAGAGCATATTCGTCAAGTAGAAGAAGCTGCAAGACATAGGGCTGGACTTGAAGAGAAACGCAGACTAGAGGAAGAACAGCGGCTTGATGAAATTCGTAAGCGAGAAGAAGATTTTAAATATAATTTGCAATCCAATTTTTCGCAACAGGAAACGCAGGTAAGAGATGTTGATGGAAATCGTTGGATTAAATGTGAATTCTGTGGGAAGATTGCTAAAGAAAATGAATTTGTTTCCTATGGTGGAGTTGGACATATCAATCTTGGTAATTGTAAGGAATGCTCAGATAATAATCTCACTGTGAGGCAGATAGCCGAAGAGCAGATTGTAAGTGCAAGGAGCAAGTATGATCCTAATATTTGCCCTGAATGTGGAGGCAGACTTCGTGAACGCAGTGGACCATATGGTAGATTTATGGGATGTAGCAATTATCCAGATTGCCGATACAATAAAAAAATCAGTGGCTGACAATATTATTACTGAGATTCTACGTCAGTACTTTATAAACCACCCTCAAAGCATTGATAAATATACGTTCCTTCAAAATTCAGCTTTCACCCATTGGGTGAAAGAAAAATGCTCAAAAATGTGTTGAATTATCAGCTTTTATGAGTCG
>DATERV010000151.1:0-5685 GCA_035271185.1 Lachnospiraceae bacterium
CCCTAAGTAGAAATATATTAAAAAGATACAGACTTTGTACGTCTGGATCCGTTACGTCCAGCCTGACAGCTTTTTTTAAATAGGAACAATTAAACTTTTTATCAAGAATATACGGTTGAAAAAGGAGAATATGTAATTTCATATCATTCATTTTCTCAACCTGAATCGCTTCATCCTCGTTGAGAATAAATAAATATGGTGCATGAACAATAATCTTCTTCCCATTAGTAGTTACAATGCCTGTTCCCTCTTCCAAAATCATTACTGTATAGCAAGAACCCTGCAAAATATCCGGAACTTCGGCCATATCCTTACATACTTTTATAGGAACCTTTGCTCCTTCATAAAAATTATGTCCTATTGTATATGATTCCATTTTCTCTCCCCCCCATCAATATGCCGGTAACCAGGTTTCTATTTCTGCTCCTGGTCTGATTGATATACTCATCCGTAATAAATGTTATTTTTTTGATTATACCATATTTTTCTTTTATTCTATTATAATAATATATTCAAAAAAAGCAGCCTACTATAGTAGACTGCTACTTCATTAACATTCAGGTATAAATTCTTTTAACGAAACTACCTCGGCAAATGATCTATTGATTGCTGCCATAAAGGTCTGATGAACTGTAGTAGCATCCATCTTCTTACCCTTCCATTGTAAATCCATGGTAGTACAAGCGTCCTCTATGACGGTTACATCATATCCATAATCCTGGCAGGCACGAACAGTAGTATCCACACACATGTGACTCATCATTCCCACCACAACCAGATTTTTCACTTTCATTTTGCTTAAGCATTCCTGTAAGGATGTTTCTAAAAAGGCGCTTGGGTGATGTTTCTCCACAACCTGTTCTGAAGCAATTGGCTTCACCGAATCATGAATCTCATTTAGGTAATCCATGCTCTGTTTATACTCTTTCATTTCAAATATGTGCTTGACATGAATCACTGGCATATCCTTTTTTCGAAACCATTCTAATACTTTTCCGGCTTTCTCGGCAGCGGCTTTTGGCTCTTGTAGCAACATAGGACCCTCAGTAAAATATATGTTTTGAATATCGATCAGAATTAATGCTGTTTTCTCCATTTTCTACTCCTCCATTTCATAAAATGATTATAACTACTTCACATGGAGGTGTAAATTACCCACTTTTTTGTGGGTATATAGAATCTTTACCCTGCTTCTTTAAGGAATTACTCCCTTGCAACGTAAATCCTCTTCCATACCATTTTCCAGCATATACTCTATTCCTATTTCCTGCATGATTTTAAGCGCATCCTGTATACGCACTCCCCGATTCTTAGACAAAAAATATTCCACATGAAGAGGATACCCACTATACTTGGTCTTCTCAACTAAGCCAAACTGCTGCAGCTCTCTTAATTGCTCAAGTAACATTTTCTGGCTGATCCCCTTGATTTTGTGCTGTAATTCCGATAATGATACCGGCCCGTTCTTCAATTGAAACAAAATAACCGTTTTCCATTTTCCCTTCACAATATCATGAACAATCTCTAAGGGACAGGTGTAATCCTCTCTTATTTTCATAGAAGACCTCCATAGTTCCATCTTGATCCGATCATTTAGCAATCTACTTATTATATTTGTAAAAACCTTCACCGGAAGACTCGCCCAGCTTTCCTTCATCAATATATTTCTTTAGCATGTTCTGCATACCCTTAAAATTATAAGGTGCCAGAAATGAAGGAATCTTTACATACATACTCACAATGTTATAGGCTGTGGTGAGTCCCACTGTATCCAAAATTCGAAATGGTCCTTTTGGAGCACCTGTTCCAAGAGTCCATGCCTTGTCAATACTTTCTGGATCTGAAATGCCATTCACGCAAAGATCCATCCCAGAAAAAAGAAGTGGAACTAACATGGAATTGAGTAAATATCCTGATTTTTCTTTACGAACAGGAAGCGGTATCATGCGGATTTCCTCAGCAAATTTCATAACCTCATTAAAATACTTGTTATCGGTCTTTGATTGAGACATAACTTCTGTCATATTGTTCTTCCATATAGAATTCGCAAAATGAAGAGAAAGATATTTCTCAGGTCTTCCTGTGTACTTTGCAAACTTGGATGGAAGAAGTGTAGAAGAATTTGTAACCAGCACCGTTTTCTCAGGCATTAATGGTGCCAACTTCTGGTAGAATGCTATTTTGTCCTCCACATTTTCAGCCATAGATTCTATAATCAAGTCTGCATCACTAACAGCTTTTGCCATATCTAATTCAAGCTTTATTCCGCTATATGCCTTTTCAGCCTTCTCCAGACATTTATCTTGATTGAAGGTTTCATAATCAGCAATTCCTCTTGCCCATGTTCCGGGTGTCTGTCCTTCCGGAGTTGCCATTAATTTGATAATATCCGTATAGACCTCTTTTAAGTGATCTAACTTTGGTTGAGTACGTGTTATACTTCCCTCACTACGAAGCCAGATTGTAACATCAAATCCGCAATATGCAGCCTGAAAAGCAATCTGACTACCTAAAATGCCACCGCCGGCAACAACAATATTCTTCATCCTTTGTTCCTCCTTCATGTTTTTCCAATGTTATGATAGCTTGTACTGAAAATGGAATATGTATACTATGCATGGCTTTCACCTGCGTGTTAATATTTTAACATAATATCTAAAAAAAATCATCCATAATAATTTAAATATGGATGATTCACATATATTCTACATATAGTGAAAAAAATTGACATAGAAATATCTTTCATTCACATTTCTATGTCAATTATTATTGTAAATATTAAATTTCCAAGTAATTTTATGCTTTTATGAGACTATCCACATTTTCTCTGTCTACAACTGATAACCTGCATCCCATATTTTCCCTTGGGAATGGTTCTCCTGTCACCAGATGATTGTACAGCCATATAATTGGATCATGGCCTTGTCCAAAAGGATCCTGCTTGATTGTTGCATAGACAATACCTTTATTGATGTATGTAAGTATTTCCGGATTTTCATCAAATCCCACTGTTATCACTTTATTCTTGCATCCGCTATCCTCAATTGCTTTGGCAACGGATGCTTGTAAACCGGAAGTAACATAAAAAGCATCTATGTCTGAATATCTGTTAAAACAACTAACTACTCTTTTATATATCACCTCAGAAACATTATCTTCTGTGTATTCATTCACCACATGAAGACCCTTACAGGATGCAATCCTCTTCATAAAACCATCTCTTCTATCCCGATTTACCTGGACACCAAGATCACCTGTTATCAGCACCACATTTCCTTTTTTATTCAAAGCACGTTCCATACACTTTCCTGCCAGTTCACCTGCTTCTAATCCATCCGGACTGAATACTGCCAGTCTCTTCACTTCGGGACTGCAATCACAATTGAAAGCAACCACCTTAATGCCCTTAGAAGTTGCTTCCTTCAAAGGCTCCGTTGCTCCTCCTAAAAATCCTGCAAAAATAATACCATCATAACCATCCTTGATACATTCCCTGATCTTATCCGCTACTTGCTCATCAAAAGGCTTCTCCAATTCAGCGTTAACTGTAAAATAATCAATTAAGACATTCCTTCCGGCTAATTCCTTCTCAGCATAAAATACTCCCCTTCGTACACCAAACCAGAAATCATTATCTAACATAGACAAAAATGCAATTTTCACCTGTTTCACACTGCTTTTTGATGTGGGTATTACAGATGTATTGAATTGTCCCAACAGATTATGGATACTGCCAAGCATTCCATTTAAAGACTCGACATTTTCACTAATCTGTGAGGATTCAGCTACTGTTTCCTGAGATGCCGCAGCGATTTCATGGGTCTTATCGGTAATCAGCTGTGTTGCATCATGTAGTTTGTCAGCCTGAATCTTTAATTCACCAGAGTTTCGCGCGATCTTTTCTGTTTTTTCAACAATGGCCTGTACACTACCATGAATCTCAAAAGACTGTTGATTGATGGAACACAACGAATCGCTAACACTGCCAAATGTTTTTTTACTCTGGATAAATGTTGTTTCACATTTCTGAATGCTCTCATTGAATTGTCTGCTACTCTCGATGATTTCTTCCAGAATGTCATGAATGGAACCCATACCCTTCCTTGTTTCAGTTGACATTTTGTTCATCTCGTCTGCTACTACCGTAAAACCTTTTCCTGCTTCACCGGCTCTTGCTGCTTCAATTGACGCATTAAATGCTAAAAGTGTCAACTGATTGTTAACTCCGATAATAATATCCCCAATCTCGTCAATCTGTTTGATCTGCGTGTTGAACTTGTTCAGAATCTGGTTAATGCCTTCTAGATCCTTTGTCACTTCATCCATGTCAAATGAATAACCATTGATATCTTCAATTCCTTTTTTACTGGTCTGTACAGTCTCATCCAATCGCCCCTTAATCAGCGATACCGACTCATTAATGTCCTGCATCTGTGCATTGCTGGAATTAATTAACTCAAGATTCTTCTCAACTAAATCCATCTGTTCAGCAGTCTGCTCAGCCACTGTAGTCACACTATCCGCAATCTGTTCATTTCCGGCTTGATTTGAGGTTACACTACTGGAAAGTACGTCTATTGCATCAGAAAGTGTTATGACATTTACTTTGGTTGCTTCAATAAATGTCAATAGATTATTCTTAATAGCATCAAATCCACCCGCAAGAACAACTGCGTTGTTCTTTTTATTACCCGTCACCTGAATGTCTTCCACATCCAGCTTCCCCTTTGCAATCATGCCTGCTTTACTCGAAATCCGGCGATATGCAGAATTGCTTCGAATGAAAACAAAACCTAATACAACTAAATCTATTGTCTCAACCACCACAAGAATTATCAAAAAAGTATCCATACAATCTCCTCCCTACAGTACATATATAGGTAATTATAACAGATATTTCTGATATTTCACACATTTTTTAACATATTCTACAATTTTCTTTCTCTTTTTAGTATTGTTAATACTTTCTATCTCAAAGTGACAGAATTTCTGTTTATAAAAGCAAAACCTACAGCTGTTATGAAATAGAATAATGCTATATAAAATAGTACTCCTAATAAGTTTGATTTAAGAAAAGCCAATGTGAAATTTACAAAGAAATGAATCGTAACTGGAACAAGTATATTTTTGTTTTTCTCATAACTAATACCTATAATAACTGCTGTTGAAACAACAAATAATATAAAGAGACATATATATTTTACTAGGTTCAATCCCACATATTCCCCGGATATAAACCACAATGGTGCATGCCATAAAGCCCATATTATGCCTACAACAAAAGATCCTTTAATTAGGCCATACCTTTTTACCATAATTGGTTGGAGATATCCTCTCCACCCAGATTCTTCTCCTGTAGCTCCTGAAGTTAAGCTGTTTACTAGAGCAAATATGATTGTTGGAACAGAAACGCCAATAAGTTGATTTAGTTCTACCTTAGAAAAATGTGAGTATAAAGTCACACTCGCACCAAAAATAAATAGTTGTAAGAAAATTAGTAAAATGAGATTCTTTACAGATATTGAATTTTTAAAAAGAGAACGGAAAAAATCTCTTCTCTTTATTCCCGGGAGTAATCTAGGAAATAAAATTAATAATGTTATAGTAGGTACCCAGGAACAAACATTTTTTGCTATGGCGGTTATGATATCGTTTTTTAATGCCAGCATCAATCCACCTGTAATC
>DATERV010000152.1:0-2536 GCA_035271185.1 Lachnospiraceae bacterium
TCGATTTTCTTCGCATTTTTTCCAACTGTATCAACAAAGTACCCCCTACACCAAAATTTTCGATTTCCATACTTATACTTTAAATTTGCATGTCTATCAAATATCATAAGTGAACTTTTTCCTTTTAAATATCCCATAAATACTGACACACTGATACTCAGTGGAATTCTCACAAGCATGTGGGTATGGCCTTTACAGCATTCTGCTTCAATTATTTCTACACCTTTTCTTTTACACAATGTACTCAAAATATTTGCAACATCCGCTTTGATGTTTCCATAAATTATTTGCCTTCGAAACTTAGGTGCAAAAACTATGTGGTATTTACATTCCCACGTTGTATGTGCTAATGTATTCTTATCCAATTTTGGATACCTCCTTTGTTATATTTAGTGCGGTTTGAGACCCACACTTATTATAACAAAGGAGTTTAAAGATGAAAACGCTTGAAGCGATTGGGGTCCACCAGCATAGCTGGTGGTTTTTTTAAAGATTGCCCTACAAACAGGAGGAAAAGTCCTCTCATCATCAGAGGATTCGGATTTTTCCTGCGGAAAAACAAGGAGGACTATATGGGGAATCGAACAAGAGACGAAGTAATCTACTCCCGAGTGGATTACCGAATAAAACAGGAATTTGAATCACAGATGCGAGACAGCGGATACAAGAATTCAGCTGTCTTCATCGACTATCTGTTTCGTGTCAATAAGGGTGAGCAGATTGATGGAACAACCTTAAAGGACTTCACAGAAGTTATGAATGATGTCTGCCACGAATTAAAAAAGCAGGGAGTCAATATCAATCAGATAGCAAGAAATATCAATGCTTATCCAGATCTTATCAACATGACATCCTTTGCACCATTCAAGAGAGTATTCCAGAAACTAGAAGACACAGTATTAAAGCTATATGAGAAGGCGGTGAGTTAAATGCCAGCATACGGAAATGTCAATGTAAAATATGCTCCATGTAAATCCACAGCACAGCTTCATAGCGCAGCGGATTATATCCTCGGGAAGAAGGAACAGTTAAGTTCTGGTATTATTAAGACTGAACCAGAGTTATACAATGCCTTTGGCTGTAACCGAGATAACTTCGCCAACAGCCTGCTTATGACTAGGAAAATGCATCAGAACAAATACAGCCGATTCTTCCCACGAGATATCTTGGCGCAGAAGCTGTCAATATCCTTTCATCCTGATGATAACGATAAGCTGACCTATGAAGATGCCTATAAGATGGCAGAGGACTTTGCGCATGAGTTCTTCTGGAAGAAAGGCTTTGAAGTGTTATTTGCAGTTCATGTGGACACCAATCATGTTCACGTGCATTTCGTAGTCAGCAACTGTAACCAGAAGGATGGTTCTTCTTTTCGCAGAGGTCCAAAGGAGCTGGTGGAAATGTCCAAATACTTCGGTGAACAGTGTAGAAGTCGTGGACTGACACATTCTATTCGTGACAACTTCTACAATCCCGATAAGACCAGAGAGGAACGCACCTTCGCAGAAAGTCAAATGAAAAAACGTGGTAAGTTATCTTTTAAGGATGAAATCAGAATCTTCGTCAGACTTGCCATGAATGATCCTACAACTCAGACCATCCATGATGTGGTAAAAATGCTTGAGAGAACCTATCACATGAATGTAAGGTTAAAAGGGAATACAATCAGCTATTCTCTGCCATATCGCAGTACCAATGGTGGAAAGGCACAGGCTGTACGAGGAAGCAAGCTAGGAAAGAGATTCACAGTAGCGGGTATCAAAGATTATATGAAGCAGAAGGAAAAAGAGAATTGGTTTGAGTATCCAAGACAGGAGCAGGATATTGAGCATTCCAGACAGTCCATGAAGGATTATTCCAGATGGCAAGAGGATGAGGAAGAAGAAAAAGAAGTAAAAGAGCCAGCTTTTAAGACGAAAAAGTCAGCAACTTCACAGGAACAACAGCCAACGAAGAAACTAGACATTATGCCTTATGAAGCCTATGATGAGTTTCAAGAAAAACATGAAATTCCAGAGAATGATGATACTATCTTCTATGGCACAGCATTTGATGATTTCAACAAGGAATGGCAGGGAACAGATAAAAACACAGGTAAAGTAGGCACAACAGCTGCTATAGCTGATGATACACCAACAGATAATATAGATGATACTCATTCATCCACAGCACCAGACCAGATGAAAACATTCCCATCCCCATCCGAATATCGCAAGTTATCCTTAGAAGAACGAGCCAAGCTACTTCCACAACCATCCGATGATCGTATGGAAGAACTAGGCAAGTATCAGGATAGAATGGGATATACCGAAGAATCCATGCAGAGTATGCGATACAAGATGTCTGTTTATGATGATTTCAACGATGAATACGATTATCGTGTGAAATATGACAGAGAGCATCCATCCAAGAATCAGAGAAATATACAGGAACAGATAGAATCACAGGAGAAACAGATTGTCACACCCGTAAGACGAAAAGGACCAGGCAGATAGCAGAAAATTTTATTGCAAAAAGAGTACCTTTGTGCTATGAT
>DATERV010000153.1:0-47559 GCA_035271185.1 Lachnospiraceae bacterium
TTAAGCTAAAGGTGGATGAAATCAATTCTCTTGCGGGAGAAATCGCATCCCTGAATAAGCAGATCAATGTCATTGAATTAACAGGTAGCAAAGCCAACGAGCTGAGAGACCGCAGAACTCTGCTTTTGGACAAGCTATCCAGTATAGCATCCATAGATACTCAGGAAATCCCCATCACAGATGCCAACAACCCGGAAAGAGAGACAGGAGCTAACCGTTTTCTTGTCAGATTAGGTGGTGGACAGCTGCTGGTTGATACCAGTGATTATAAGCAACTAGAGTGTTTAGCCAGAACCAGGTACGAAAAGGTGAATCAGACAGATATCGACGGACTTTACGATATTTACTGGAGTAATGGTGAAAGCTTTAATATGTACGATAAAACATTGGGGGGATCTCTTCAGGGACTTGTAGAATTACGTGATGGTAACAATTCGGAGAACTTCAAGGGACAGATCACGGACACCGGCAAGAAAGATGTTATCGGAACAGATGGTTTCTTAAAAGCACATGATACGGTAACCATCAATGTAAATCAAGATTACCTTCTGGATTTAAATAAAAGTAACCTTTCAGATACCGGTGGAGTAATAAGGCTTGGAAATCAGGAATTTTATTATGACTCCTGGTCCTATACATGTAGCTATGATGGAGCCGGAAATCCTAACTATTCCTATACCTTTGTTTTGTCAGATGACACCTTAAATGCAAGGAATCTAACCAATGACAGAATAGGAATGACGGCCAGCATCGGTACCACCATTGCCTACCAGGGAATTCCTTATTATATGAAACAGATGAATGAATGGGTACGAACCTTTTCCCAGAAATTCAATGATATTTTGAACAGCGGTTGTAATGTCAATGGGAATTCGGGCATTGATTTGTTCGCCGGGAAAGTGGCAACCGGCAATGAACAGTATGAATTTCTGGATGCTTTCCGTTATGACAAGCAGACAAGTGGGACCTTAACGGTAGATGCTAACAACAACAGTTACTATAAATTGACAGCATCAAATTTATCCATACTATCTGCTTTGGTAAAGAATTCAGACCTGCTGGCTACGAGAAAAAATGCATCCGATGGTGTAGAACAAAGTGATCTACTTAAAGAAATTCAAAGTATGATTAAGGACAAAGATAAAATGAGTTTCAGAGGTAGCAGTGCAGGAGAATTTTTACAATGCGTTTTATCTGATGTAGCACTGAATGCCGGTAATGCCAATACTTTTTCTAACAACTATAAAAACATTTTGGGAAGTATTGACAATCAGAGAAATTCCATCTCCGGAGTGGATGAGGATGAAGAAGCCCTAAATTTGGTCAAATACCAGAATGGTTACAACCTGGCCGCTAAAATGATCCAGACACTGACTGAAGTATATGACAGACTGATATTGGAAACAGGCGTTTAAAAATAAAGGAGGAAGTAACCATGCGTATAACCAATAAGATTATGCAGAATAACAATCTTACTAACATAAATAGCAATAAAGTTTTGCAGGACAAGCTGAGTACACAGATGTCTACTCAGAAGAAGATTACGAAACCCTCCGATGATCCGGTTGTGGCTATCCGTGCACTTCGGTTAAGAAGCAATGTGACAGAAGCTTCTCAATATTATAGTAAAAACATTCCTGATGCCACAAGCTGGCTGGAAGTAACAGAGGGAGCATTAAAGAATACATCATCCATTATCACCAGTATGATCAGCCAGTGCACCAAGGGCTCCAATGGTGATTTGACATCTTCCGACAGAGAAATTATTTTGGAA
The DNA here is from genome assembly GCA_035271185.1 of Lachnospiraceae bacterium. Lineage (GTDB taxonomy): Bacteria > Bacillota > Clostridia > Lachnospirales > Lachnospiraceae > Acetatifactor. The sequence continues at coordinate 1,775 of DATERV010000153.1, forward strand.
CAGTTGAAAGCACTGAAACAGGAGGTATATTCCACTGCAGATGTGGATTATGCCGGACGTTATGTATTTGCCGGATACAGGACTGATACCTCCATTAGTTTTTCAAAGGAAGACAAGACTTCCTATACCATTACACAGCAGCTGGATCAAACATCCATTGACGAGACCACCTTTGTAAAGACAACAGCAGAACCCGTTGCCGGCAGTTTTGTAGATATTAATGATATTATTTCATCTAACTACAATGCCATTCAGGTTGCAGAAAATGATATTTCTTCTATTGATGTACATCGTATCCGAGCTTCTTATGCTTACCTGAGCACAGGAATGGTACCCACCTTTACCAGAGTAACCGGCAAGGATGCAGACGGTAACATTACAACTGAAAATGTGGTAGATCCTAGTAAAGTGATTACCAGCCACTCCTATGATATTCCCAGTGCCTACGAACTGGCTTCCAATCATCCTGATAACGTGTATTTCATTCCGGAAACCGGGGAAATGATTTTGGGAGACAATGTGTATTCCACCATGATGAGCTATCAGGACAATGTTTCAACTTCAACAGTAAATGAAGGCGAAATCCGAATTACCTATCAGAAGAACGAATGGAAAAAGGGGGACTTACGACCGGAGCATTATTATGCATGTACTTCCACAGACACAGAAGGCAATACCTTAAGCTATAATCAGGATTATCTGACAGGCAGTGATGTGGCCAAACAGGTCATTGAATATGATGTAGGATTTAACCAAAAAATACAGGTAAATACGACAGCCAATGAATGTTATGATCCGGGAATCGGCAGAGAAATAGATGACCTGGTGAATATACTGGAAGATGTAAAGAAACTGGAAAGCGTAACTGGTAATCTGAGTTCCATGCTTAAGACGGAAACAGATGCTACCAAGGCGACTACATTGCAGTCCCGCTTTAATGCTGCCAATAAAGCACTGACTCTGGCCAAAAATAAAATGCAGAAAATGTTTGAGGGTAGTATCACTTCTATGCAGGGGTATCTCGATGCCAACAATCTTTCTCTGACAAATTGTGGAACCAAAAGTTCCAAATTGGAATTGATTGAGATTAGAATGAAAAACCAGAAAACCACCTTTGAAACCTTAAAGTCACAAAATGAAGATGCAGATATCACAGAAGTGGCAATTGAGCTAAAAAGTGCAGGATTGACTTATGAAGCTGCTCTCATGGCTACCGGAAAGGTAGTAAAAACCAGCCTTTTGAATTTTCTGTAAAATAAAGATAAATGAAAGGATAGGACGATGAAAGTAAATACAAAAATTTTTGGAGAAGTAGATATCGAAGACAACAAGATCGTTGAATTTACCGGGGGGATTGTTGGTTTTCCTGAATTAACGAAGTTTGCTTTGATTTTTGACGAAGAAAAAGGAGCAGATGTCAGTATCAGATGGCTGCAGTCCATGCAGGAACCGGGATTTGCAATGCCCATTATGGACCCACTACTGGTAAAAAATGATTACAATCCTGAGATAGAAGATGAATTGTTGAAGGATATGGGAGATTTAAGTGAAGATAATCTCCTTGTACTGGTAACTGTAACAGTGCCGGCTGATCTGACCCAGATGAGCGTCAACTTAAGAGGCCCAATCATTATTAATTCAGAAACCAGAAAGGCTTGTCAGATCATTATAGAAGGTGATGCCTATCATGTAAAATTCCCTATTTATGAGATACTGAAGGCGGGAAGGGTAGGTGAGTAAGTATGCTGGCTTTATCCAGAAAAAAGAATGAAGCAATTATCATAAACAATAATGTGGAAATTACCATCCTGGAAGTGAAAGGTGATCAGGTTAAGATTGGAATTACTGCTCCCAAGGAAGTTCCCATATATCGGAAGGAAGTTTATATACAGATACAGGAATCCAACCAGGCGGCAACAGATACAGCCGGGCTGGAAGCACTAAAAAATCTGCTGGGGTAATAGTATTAACTTCCCGACTCGTTTGTCCGATAACAAAAGTAGAAAATGCAATAGCTCTTATGAAAGGTAACAAGTTGTAATGTTAGTTCACACAGGGGGTGAATAAGATGGCAATGGATGGAATAGGAAGTATAATGAGTGCACAGGTTCAGAGTCAGGCAACACAAAAGTCGGCAGCAGAAAACACGGATGTATTTGCGCAAGACATGGTTCAAAAGACAGATATCGACATTGTGGAAAACACCCATGAAATAGGGAATTTCGGCAATGATACCAATAGCGGAGAGCTCAAGCAGCCAAGCAATGAACAAATCAGGAAAGCAGTGGAGGCCTTAAACAAAAATTTGTCAAATTCAGAAGCCATATTTGGCATCCATGATGCAACGAACCGGGTTATCATCAAAATCGTGGACAAGGAAACGAGAGAAGTGATTAAAGAGCTTCCACCTGAGAAAACATTGGATATGATAGCCAAGGTTTGGGAGTTGGCTGGAATTCTCGTTGATGAGAAGCGTTAGGAGGTAATACTATGGCAATGCGAATGACGGGTTTAATGTCCGGAATGGATACAGAATCCATAATCAAAGAGCTAGTGGCAGTGAAGCAGATGAAGGTAGATGATACCAAAAAAGCACAGACTAAGCTCGAATGGAAACAGAATTCATGGAATGCATTAAACACAAAACTAAAGAACTTACAATCCAAATATTTGAATAGTATGCGCTTTTCAACAGCTTACTCAAAAAAAGCAACTTCTGTTTCCAACAGTAGTGCTGTCAATGTTCTTACCGGAGAGGATGCTGTAAATGGAGTACAGGCTTTAGAAATTAAGAAGCTGGCAAAGACCAGTTATCTAACCGGTGCAAAAATTGGAACGGATACAACAAAATATACTGCGCTGTCAAAATTAAGTGATCTTTCCGATTCCATTACGGGTGAAGGAACCCTCAATCTGACAGTGGGAGATTCTATTACCCAGATTAAGGTCAGCGGAGACAGTACGATTTCAGATGTACTGACCCAGATTAAGAATGCGGGATTAAATGCTAACTTTGATGCCAATAACCAGCGCTTTTTCATAAGCGCTAAGGAGTCAGGTGCATTAAGCGATTTCAGTCTTACCGTATCGGATGCTAACGGTTCCGCAGCGTTAGCTGCCATGGGACTTTCTGTGAATTTGAACAGCGATGCTACCGCTCTTAAAGAGTATCAGAAGTATGACGGATATTATGTATCCGGCGACAGAAGTGCCACACTTGCCAATATGCAGACAATGATTGATAGCGTAATAGAAGCAAGAAAGAATGGTTATTTAGACCAGTATAAGAATCTAAAATCCTCAATGGCATCTGTACAAAGCAAAATAGATGTGATAAATGAAAAGTATAAAGATAGTACTTTGAAAACAGTTTCTGAATATACCACAGATATAGAAGCAAAAAATGAGGAAATCAGTAATCTGCAAACCTCCATGGAAAGTATGAGCGAATCAGATAAGGCAGCTGCCCAGGCTCAACTAGATGTTATGAAGACAGAATTGACAGATCTCACCCAGAAGAAAGCAGATGCTACCACCTTAGAAACACAGCAATCTGCTCTGGAAAGCTTAAATAACCGGTTGACAAACGTATTAAGTTATGTGGATGTCACAGAATCTACCGTTGACGACAAAACCACCTATACTACAACTGCTACAGCTAAGTTAACCGGAGAAGTTGAGGATATGTTTTACGATAAAGCTGCCTATGCAGATCAGGTAATGGCAGGTTATGATCCTACCGATGTAACACAAACAGGAGCTACAAAAATTGCAGGCCAGGATGCTGTTATTTATTTAAATGGTGCAGAATTTACCGACAATGACAATGTATTTAAAATCAACGGATTGACATTTACGGCACTTGCTGAAACAGCATCTGGGGAGAGTATTACCATTACCACCCAGAATGATACCGATGGTATCTATGACATGATTAAAAACTTTTTCAAAGAGTACAATTCCATTATCAATGAGATGGATAAACTCTATAATGCAGAATTCACTAAAGTTGAACCACTTACTGAAGACGAAAAGGATGCTATGTCAGATAGCGAAGTAGATAGGTGGGAACAGAAAGTGAAAGACTCTCTGTTACGAAGGGATTCTAACCTTTCCACCATAAGCTCTGCCATGAAGGATATTCTGCTAAGTGGCGTGGAAGTAAACGGTATAACAATGTATTTATCAAATTTTGGTATTAACACATTGGGGTACTTCAATGCAGCGGATAATGAGAAAAATGCATATCACATTGATGGTGATGAAGATGACAGCAATACTGCAGGTAATGCAGATAAGCTAAAAGGATTAATTTCCAGCGATCCTGATACTGTGGTTTCATTCTTCTCTTCTTTATCCAATATGATGTATTCCAAGATGAGCAGTCTTTCCGCATCTGTGGAAGGATACCGCAGCTATGGTAATTTCTTTGATGATAAGAAAATGAAATCCGATTATACGGACTACGCTTCCAGAATTGAGGATCAGGAAGAGAAACTTACTGATTTCGAGGACAAGTGGTATGCAAAATTTAGCGCAATGGAAACAGCTCTTGCAAGGATGCAGTCAAATTCCAACGCAGTAACTAGTTTATTAGGAGGTCAATAATAATGGCAATACCCAACGCATATGCGCAATACAAAAACAGCAAAATACTGACAGCTTCGCCCGCAGAATTAACGCTTATGCTTTATGACGGTGCAATCAAATTCTGTAATATTTCCATTGATGCGATAGAAGATAAACAGATAACAAAGGCACACAACAGCATTGTCAAGGTGGAAAATATTATAGATTACCTGCGTAAAACCTTGGATATGCAGTATCCGGTGGCACAAGATTTTGAGCATATTTATGTGTACCTGGAGCAAAGGCTGGTTGATGCAAATGTCAAAAAGGACAAAGATATCCTGATGGAAGTATGTGCACATCTTCGTACAGTCAGAGACAACTGGAAGGAAGTTATGAATAAGAACAGGGAGAAAGCTGTCCTATGATGGAAAACTATCTGGAAATATTGGAAGAAAGCCTGAAACAAAAGGATGAGATATTACAGAAAATTGTAGATTACAGTAATAAACAGGAAGAACTTTTAAAACAGGACAAATTACCTATGGAGGAGTTTGACACTCTAGTAGATCAAAAGGATATACTGATCAAGCAATTGGGAAAGATAGATGAAGGTTTTGAAAAGGTTTACGCTCGTATTAAAGATCAGATTGCCGAAAACAAAGAAATGCATAGAGCACAGATTGTCAGATTGCAGCATCTGATTTCCTTGGTAACAGAGAAAAGTGTTTGCATACAGGCCCAGGAACAAAGAAATAAGGTTATGGTAGAGCAGCATTTCTCCAAATCACGTAGGGATATGCGACAGGGAAAACGAAGCTCTAAAGCAGCTTATGACTACTATAAAAATATGAATAACACCAATGTCGTCTCATCTCAGTTTCTGGATCAAAAAAAGTAATTTTATGTAATTTCTTTAAAATTAGGTATTAAGTATTGAAAAAACACTCCGATATATATTACAAGTAAAGGAAATAAATTTTACTTACAACCCAAGGTAATGAGTAGTCATTACCAATCAACGAGTGGCAAGGATGCCACCGTAAATTCAAGGAGGAAAATAATATGGTAGTACAACACAATTTAACAGCAATGAACTCTAACAGAATGCTCGGCGTAACAACACAGACACAGGCTAAGTCAACCGAGAGATTATCATCCGGTTATAAGATCAACCGTGCAGCAGATGATGCAGCAGGTTTGGCTATATCCGAAAAGATGAGAAAGCAGATCAGAGGACTGTCACAGGCTTCTGCAAATGCTCAGGACGGTATCTCTTGTGTACAGACAGCTGAAGGCGCTATGGCTGAAGTACATGACATGCTGCAGAGAATGAACGAACTTGCTGTAAAGGCAGCCAACGGTACATCTACTTCTGCTGATAAGGGTAACATCGATGATGAAATCCAGCAGCTGAAAACAGAAATCGACCGTGTTGCACAGAGTACTGACTTCAACACCATGAAACTTCTGGATGGCAACTTCTCAGAAACTCTCCAGGTTGGTGCTGAAAACTCTACCGAACAGCAGATTGCAGTAACTATCGATGGCTTAAGAGCTAGTCAAGTTGGTAAGGATTCTACAAACCTTTCTACACTTACTTGTAGTACAGCTGATGGTGCGAAAACAGGAATTGATACCATCAAGGCAGCTATCACTTCTCTGTCAAAGTCTCGTTCTTACTTAGGTGCTATGCAGAACAGATTAGAGCATACAATCTCTAACTTGGACAACATCGTTGAGAATACCACTTCTGCTGAATCTGCTATCCGTGATACAGATATGGCAACTGAAATGGTTAAGTACTCCAACAATAACATCCTGTCTCAGGCAGGTCAGGCTATGTTGGCTCAGGCTAATCAGTCCAATCAGGGTGTACTGTCCTTATTACAGTAATTCATTGCTACTACCAAAGGGATTGGCGAAAGCCAGTCCCTTTTTTCAAAATAAGGATACGATAATGAAGATAATATTGTATGAATGGGAAGCTTACGGAGAACAGGGATTGCATCGTGGATTAGAGAGCATGGGATTTAACGTAAGTACCTATAAGCGAAAAATCAAAAATCATCTGGCAGATAATGAATTTTTGACAGAATTGACACTCATGATAGTAAACAACACCATGGATGCTGTTATTAGTTTTAATTACTTTCCCTTAATTGCAATGGCTTGTAAAGCAGCAAAAGTGAAATATTTATCATGGATCTTTAGTGAACCGCATTTCAGCTTATATAGTGATACGGTATTTTTTGATTCCAACTATATTTTCTGCTTTGATCATGTACAGATGGAGAAGTTAAAAGCTTATGGGGTAACGCATGCATACCATCAGTCTCTAGCAGTAGATACAGAATTATTTGAAGAGAGTATTTATAATGAAAAAAATAAATCGACAGATGAGATATCATTTGTAGGGACTTTATACACAGACGAAAGAGACTATTTTTCTCAGATTCCTTTTTTACCGGCATATATCAAAGGTTATGTGGAAGGAATCTGTGAAGCACAGATGAAAGTGTATGGCTATAACATGCTTCCGGACGTGTTGCCTAGGGATATCCTGGATCAAATGAAAGAATATATTAGTTTTCACATGGATGCTGGATATTTTCTGCCTTTTGAACAGTTTATTATGGATATTATCAATAAAAAGATTACCATTATGGAGCGCAGCAGAATACTAAAGGATTTATCAGAGAATTTTCACACCACCATATATACAGGCTCTGATACCGGGCATCTTTCAAAGCTGAGTAATGGAGGATATGTACACTATTACAAACAGATGCCAAAGATATTTCATAACAGTAAGATTAATCTGAATATTACTTTACGTTCCATCACCTCAGGGATTCCGTTGCGGGTATTGGATGTATTGGGGTGCGGCGGCTTTTTACTCACTAATTATCAGCCGGAAATAGCAGAAGCCTTTGAAAATGGTAAGGAACTGGTTATGTATGAGAGTAAAGAGCAGTTAAGGGAACTATGCTACTATTATCTTTCCCATGAGGAAGAAAGACTGGAAATTGCTGCTAATGGTAATAAAAAGGTAAAAGAAGAGTTCAATTACCAAAAGACATTATCAAAAATTGCAAGGATAATCAGGGGAGGGTGTGAAGCATGATAGAAGAACAATATAAGCCCATTCCTGCTAAATATGAAGATTTCTCTGCAAGTAAAGCGAGAGAAGAGACCAATCAATATTTTGAGAAGATTCACATGCAGTATACAAAGATGGGACCAAAAGGTGCAGAGTATAGAAGTAAAATAAATCAACTGATTAGGAGCAGAGCAGACGTAAATATGTTATCGGAGTTGATGCTATCGGAGGATTATCAACAGTTTTGCTGTTCGGATGGAGATTTGAATACTTTTGTGGCAATTGGTCAGATAGCCTTAAAGGAGGATAGTGTAGGTATTCCTACCATAATTCAGGATGTGAATTCCTTGGAAGAAGCCATTAGCTTATTTCAACAAATTTCATTTGGATTAAGAAGAGTTGCGTTTGGTTGGAAAAGGAATGAAACTTCTGATTTTTTTGAGCTCATTAAGCAGCACAATATTTCCTATATCTGTCTGGCTGAAAGCATTTGCCAGAGTACAATTGTAAACCAGATTACCACTGCGTCCATGCTTGCCAAACTTATGTTTGAGCAAAATATGGCTATGGAAGCACTGAAAATGCTGATTATGCTTGATAGTATGTTTGCATACAGTGAGGAAAAAATACTGGAATTTACCAATGCCTTCTTAAATATTGGGTCTAAAAAAATGGCTTATGAAGAGATCTTAAAGTATCGTAACCCTAATGAAGAGATTTCTTTATTAATCCGGCAGTTGGCAGATTAACCATATTAATGAAAATGAAGAGTATAACCTTTTTAGGGAGATAGGAAATGAATGATAGAAAGTTTTGCTTTATCATCTGCACCAATTCCAAACTTTATTTTGATGAATGTATCAATTATATAAAAAAGCTGATTGTACCGGATGGTTATGAGGTAGAAGTGTTGGAAGTTTCCAATGCCAGCTGTATGACCGGTGGTTACAACGAGGGTATGGCGGGTACAGATGCTAAGTATAAAATATATATGCATCAGGATGTATTTATTGTGTACAGGTACTTCTTACAGGCTATCCTGGATATTTTTGGGGACAATGATGACATAGGTATGATAGGAATGGTGGGTACTGAAAAAATGGCTCCTGATGGCGTTATGTGGCATGGCTACAGAAGGGGTAATTTGATAAGAGAGTGTGAAAAAAAACATTATGATTTTACACAATACCAATACACCATCCAAGATGGATACTGGAATGTAGATGCTATAGATGGTCTTATGATGATAACTTCCAAGGATATTTCCTGGCGTGAGGATTTGTTTGACGGATGGGATTTCTATGATGTTTCCCAGAGCTTTGAGATGAAGAGAAACGGATATCAGGTGGTTGTACCAAAACAAAAAATGGGCTGGTGTCTACATGATGATGGAATTATAAATCTGAACAACTATAATAAATACCGTTTGAAATGCTTAGAAGAATATAAAGAATATTTTGAACAGTAGCACGGAGGATATTTCTATGTGTGGTAAGTCCAGAATCCTGTATCTATATAGTGACAGAATCACCCTGAATGATATCCCCTGGGGACTCGTAGAAATTGGCAGGGAAGTAGAAATCTACAATCAGGTTGTATCGTTACAATACTATGTAAAAGAAGAGTATCAAGTACTTTATGAATATCTGCGGGTTCATGATTTTGATTTGGCGATTATGCATAATTTTTCAGCAATGGTTTCAGATGTGTGTGAAGCACTGCATATGAAATATTTATCATGGATATTCGATTCACCCTTGGTGGATTTATATACAAAATCTTTTTACAACAAGTGTAACTATATCTTTGTATTTGATAAAAAGCAATATGAGAGATTGCTCTTAAGGGGAAGGTCCCATCTTTATCATATGCCGCTAGCGGTGAACGTGGACAGAATGTCAGCTATACAGATCAGCGAAGAAGATGAAAAAAAGTATTCCTGTGATATATCTTTTGTGGGGAATTTGTATACGCAAAATGCATTTAATGCTTTTTCATCGAAAATCCCTGTAAAGATTCGTGCAAAGATGGTTGAATACATGAAGATGCATGTATTGAAGTGGGAAAAAGATCAAACTATTTTTGGAATGCTGGATCAACAGGATGTGAAGGAGTTAACAGAAATTTGTTCTTTGGGAGACTGGGTGGATATGAATCCCGGGTACTATCTGGAGGTGCAGTTTTTATCAAGGAAAATGGCTGAAATAGAAAGAGTATGTATATTAAATGCACTGGCCCTGAATCAAAAAGTTAGCTTGTTCACCTCTGATCATACAGAAATGTTGGAAAACGTAACTGTTTGCAGTGAAATATCCTATGAGAATGACGCTCCAAAAGTATTTCAGTTAAGTAAAATCAACTTGAATATGACGCTTCGCTCTATTGAAACAGGTGTACCCCAGCGAGTTTTTGATATTATGGGGGCAGGAGGATTTGTAATCAGCAATTATCAAGAAGAGCTAGAAACATTATTTGCCCCTGATGTGGAAATTGTTCTATATCATAATGTAGCAGAGTTAGTAGAAAAGGTAAATTATTATTTACACCATGAGAAAGAAAGAATACGAATTGCCATGAATGGCTATCTGAAGGTGAAGAAGCAATACACCTATGATAAACGATTGGAATGCATGCTGGAAATGGTAGAGAAACAGGAGAGCACAGAGAAGAAATGAAAAAAGTACTGATTGTCATAGACTCTTGTAAAAAACCGGAATGTGATAAGCTGGGTGTCTGTTTGAAGGAAAGTTTTGAAAAAATGCATTGGATGGCGGAAATGATAGATTTACAGCCGGGTGTTTTCGAGTATACTTATTTTCATTCTATGATAAAATTCAAACCTGACTTTTTAGTAACGCTTAACTTAGCAGGATTTACGATGAAAACAGATGCTGAAGAAACATCCCTTAACAGAATCCCATGTCGAATGGCACATCTGATGCTTCATTCCTACGAGGGTTATGAGGAGGTTCTTAAGCATACCATAAACTTTTCCATGTATTTCTTTACAGGATTAAAGGAAACAGCCTTACAGATGCAGACGAATTTTCCACATATAGAGCACATCAGTTGTCTGGAAGAACTCATAACTTTACAAAAAAATAAACCGGAAAAGTGTAGCCTGCAAGCAGATGTAATAGTGGAAAAAATTCTGCATATAACAGAATTTTAAAACCTGTTATATGCAGAATTGTGATACTGTTATATGCAGATTTAATATCAGTATTATAAGCCGGCCTGTTTAAAAACAATGCTCAACTGCTTATCATAATTGAAATTCTCACAAACCTTATTGTGCCCATTTTGTGCGATTGTCTGCCTGAGGTCTTCGTGATGCAAATAGAAAGAAGCCTTATCCACTGCATCTTCTATACTAGTGTATAGTACCAAGTCTTTTTCCGGAACAAAGTTGTCCATAAGCTCTTCCTGATAGTTTGACAATAAGAAACCACCGGCACCCATAACATCCAGCGCGCGTAGAGGCATGCCGGACTGTAGAATTTTCAGAGTGATATTCAGATTGATTTTGCTGGCTTTAAAAATCTGATACATTTCTGTGTAGTACTTGGCACTGCCCTTAAAGGCAACATCAGACAACAAAGGATGCTGTTCCCTGGAGTAGAGAGATACCTGGTGGCGTTTGGAAAGCAGGTTCAATAGGATTAGGCGTTCCTCTCTGGTAATATTAGTAGCCATTGCATAGGATAACTGTTCTCTGCACATTTCGAATTCATGATCATGGAGAGTTGTCGCCATACTGGCATTTATTTCCTTCATAAGGTTATCTGTAAGGATATCATTCACTAAATAGTAACCGTATACCTTGAACTGGGCTTCTGCAACAGCTTTCAGGTATCCCTTGTGGTAATCATCCAATAAACAAAGAATCTCATTAAAATTGGAGGCATACAGGTCACCCACCAATGTAATTTCTGATGTATACTTTTCCCATTCCTCTTTTGTGAGAGTTAGCTTGTTAAGTCGATCTGGGTTTACAGCCAGAGGAAGATGATATACATTGTGAAATCCCTGATTTTGATAGAAGGAAGCCTGTATACGATCAAAAAGGAAAACGTAATTGGTAGGGTACCCCAAAGTCTCTTCAATATGTAACACATTCAGAGGATTATCATAGCTCCAGGACAGGTATTTAACCTGCTTATCATAACAGACCTGAGCTACAAGGGGAAAGAAATTGACGGTAAAAACAGCATCAAAAGTGTCTGCACTCACATATTCAGAAAAATGGCGGTAAAAGTAATCATCATGGTTTTTATCACCAAAGCAGTAGCTGACTTGCTTGATTGTGACCCGGTGATGTTTCAGCGTATTAACAATATCTTGTTGAGTATAGGCACCCCAATCCAGTAGTAAAAGCTTCATAAAAATGATTCCTCCAAAGATAATTTTGAAAAAATGTAACGATTATAAAGTAAAGAGGTACAGCATGAAAAAAGCAATCTTAGTATATGGTGATAAATATGAAAATGAGGCTACCAAAGTAGCTTTGATCTTACAAAAATGGGATTATGAATGTCTGCCTATGAATTTGTCCGAACAACAAAAGGAAGCTTATAAGCGGTTGGCACAGGACGATTTTGATCTGTTGGTGACCTTTGATATGGCAGGTTTTGAAAAGGGAACTGAAACCGGTGCCCTTTTCTATAATCTTCTGTCCTGTAAAACCATTCACCTTTTGTATGGTGACAAACAGGCATATGCTCGCTATCTAAGCAATAAACTAAGTCTTGCCATGTTATTCTTTTTACTGGGTAAAGAGGAGGATGCACAGAAAATGAAAGAGAAGTATCCTGGCATCTATTACATCAAAGCCTTCCCTGATGATATTGACAGGGAGATTATTGTTCAAACTGCATTTGCTGAAGTTGAGAGAAAAGACTAAAGCCTTTTCTCTTTTTTATAACTGACAAATCCGAAATATTTCACTCAGTCTTTTTTCATAGGTAAAGGATTCCGTTACTTTTTGTAGTCCATTTTCTGCTATCTTTTCTCTCAGATCATTGTGTTCCAGATAAAACCCGGCCTTTTCCACTGCATCCTCCAGGGATTCATACAGAACCACTTCTTTCTCGTTTTCGAAGTACTCCGCTAGCTCCGGCTGATAGTTGGAGAGCAAAAACCCACCGCTTCCCAGAATGTCCAGTGCCCGCAGGGGAATACCGGATTGAATGCTTCTTAGGGTAGGATTCAAATTTACTTTACTATAGCGGAACACATAGGGCATTTGTGTATAATATTGCACACTGCCTCCAAAGTGAAGATGTGTCAGTGATTCATCCAGCTTGTGGGAATAGAGTGTGGTCTGATAGGTCTCTCCCAGGGTACTTAGTAATGTGATCCTCTCCATCCGGGTAATCTGCTTTGCAATGGCATTGGATAATCCTTCCTTGGACAGGGAAATTGCGGTCTGCCCGATTTCTCTGTAACGGGAATTGATCTTTGCCATGAGAGTGTCGGTCAACAAATCATTTATAAAGTAATAACCATAAACATGTAACTGCGCTTCTAAAATGGCTGTCAGATATCCCTTATCAAAGTCCTTTAGCGGTGCCAACAGACCGGGAAGAGAAGAGTCGTAAAGCTGCCCCACAAAAGAAATGTCTGAACTATATTGTTCCATTTCCTTTTTAGATGCATGCATCTTTGAAAGTCTTTCAGTATTGACTGCCAGGGGCAGATGATAAACGGTTTGAAAACCTTTGCGTTCATAGGCCTCTTTCTCTGCTCTGTCAAAGAAAAAAGCATAGTTTGTGGAAAAGGAAAGTGTCTCTTCCATTTCTGGGATATTGAGGGGGCTGTCATAGCTCCAGGAGATATATTTTATGTGGCAGTTTCGACAAATTTTTGCTATAATTGGATAGTAATTAATACTGAATACAGAATCATAATGCCCATCTAATAAAATATTCTGAAAACGATAACTAAAATAATCATCCTGCGTTAAATCAGATAGCTTGTAAAGGATGTTTTTATAAGAAATCCCCATATGGCTTAATGTATACATAATATCATTTTGGGTATAGGAACAGGCATCGTAGAGAAGCAGATTCATATGGACCTCCTATGGGTTTATATAATCCCAAAATATTTATCGGCCAATCTTGTCTATTTCCTAAGATAAACCGATATATATTTTATGAATTTGTAGGAGAGGAAGAAAAAATGACCGTTTTATTTTTGGAATGGAATAGCTATTGCAATGAGGATATGTTTGTCGCCTTTCAAAAGGCAGACATTTCATTAATCAGAGTGCCGTTTAGTGATGATTCCAAGAATCAGGATTATTTCTCGGAAAGCCGAATGGATGAAGCGTTGAAAGGTCATTTGGTGGATTTCGTTTTTTCTTTTAACTATTTTCCTCCCGTATCAGCTTATTGTATGAAACAGGATTTGAAGTATGTTGCATGGGTTTATGACAGCCCATATGTCAATGTATATTCTTATACCTTGATTAATCCCTGCAACTATGTATTTTTGTTTGATAAGTCTTTTTATCAGGAATTCAAAAGCCAGGGGATCAATACCGTATATTATCTGCCTATGGGAGTGAACCTGCAAAGACTGGATCGAGTGAACCCTGCAGACAGTGCCAAAAAAATATTGGAAACAGATATTGCGTTTGTAGGCTCTCTGTATACCGAACAAAAACATGATTTATTTGCAAGATTTGAGAGCTGTAATCCCTATACAAAAGGATACCTAGATGGACTGGTTCAGGCACAGCTTAAGGTATATGGTTATAATTTTTTACAGGAAGTATTACCCAAGGTTATTATTTCGGAAATGAAAAGAGTACATACCCTGCATCCAAATACACTGGGCGTAGAAACAGAGGAATATATTTATGGGGATTATGTATTATCCAGACAGGTCACGGCTATTGAAAGAAAAGAGATTCTTACAATGCTTTCTGAAAAATACAGAGTCCAGCTACACACCAATGATGCAAAGGTGCAAGTGGGAAAAGCAAAAAACATGGGCCCGGTTCATTACTATAATGCGATGCCCTATGTGTTTAAGACAGCACCAATCAATTTAAATATCACTCTACGAAGTATAAAGAGCGGAATTCCGCTGCGTGCCATGGATATCATGGGTTGTGGAGGGTTCCTTATGACCAATTACCAGGAGGACTTTCTGGACTATTTTGTGCCAAATGAAGATTTTGTGTTTTATGAGGATTACAAGGATCTCATGGAAAAGACAGAATACTACTTATCGCACCCCATAGAAAGAAAGGAAATTGCAGGTAATGGACATCAGAAAATGAAACATCATACATTGGATAAGAGATTGGCAGAAATCTGTCAGACGATAAAATGCTAGATAGGAAGAGGAGTTTGAGGGTAACAAATGAATGAACATGAAGTTGCATTTATTATCGCTACAAATCATGCATTGTATTATGATGAATGCGTGAAATATATCAGTAAACTGACTGTACCTGAAGGGTATCAGGTGGATATCATCTGTATTTCTGAAGCCAATAATATGGCTGAAGCGTATAACTTAGGTATGGAAAGCAGTGATGCAAAGTATAAGGTTTATATGCACCAGGATGTATTTATTCTAAATCAAAATTTTATTGGAGATTTAATTGGGATTTTTAGCACAGATACAAATGTAGGATTATTGGGTGTGATCGGAGGAGTTGCCCTGCCGCAAAATGCCATTATATGGAACGCATGGAATATTGGGCACACCTATGTCTGCAATTTCAAGTGTGCATTTCCTATAGAAGAATATCAGGATAAAAATAGTTCTTTCCTACCTGCTGAGGCGGTAGATGGAATGCTTATGGCTACGCAGTATGATATCAGATGGAGAGAAGATTTGAATTTGGGCTGGGATTTCTATGATGTTTCCCAATCTTTAGAGTTTCGAAGGAGGGGATACAAGGTAGGAATTCCCTACCAGGAGACTCCATGGTGCTTTCACGATTGTGGATTTTCAAATCTGACAAATTACGATAATTCCAGAAGGAACATGCTTAAGGAGTATCCCGAATTTTTTTCAGCTCCATATGTACCTTATTATGATTTTAAAATATGGGATATGAATGTGGAACTTTTTCAATATTTGAAGAAGTTACTAAATAATGGTGAGCTTTTCACTGCATTTGAGCTGATTCAGGAGATTTCCATTGATGCAGTGCAAAACAACAATCTTATTAATGCATATAATATCCTTCATATTTATTTCAATGAAAAAACAAATTCTATATCTACAGACAACTTTTTCAACGACATTCATACCTGGGAGCAAATGATTCTAAAGTACAATGAGATTAAGCTACTGCTCATGCGGCTGGAAGCAGATATTTTTGATGAAGAAGAGAAGAAGGAATACGTAAGTATTTTGAAAAACAGTAATTTGTCAAGGATAGCAATTCAGGAAGTGATGAAACATAGTATCTATGACTCAGAGAAGGTAGAACAAATTTTGTATCAATAATCATAAGAATGTGAGGGTTAACCATGCGGGTGGGGGTTATGCAACCGTACTTTTTGCCTTATATAGGCTACTGGCAGCTTATGGCAGCAGTGGACAAGTATGTTATTTATGATGATGTGAATTTTATTAATCGTGGATGGATTAACCGCAATAGGATTCTCTTAGAAGGTGAATCGCACTTTATCAATATTCCCATGATTGGAGCTAGTCAAAATAAGCTGATCAATGAAATAGGAGTGAATAACGAGGAAAAGCTGATTGAAAAAAATCTTCGTATGGTGGAGTATGCATACAAAAAAGCTCCTTATTTTACAAAAGTATACCCTTTGGTTAAGAAAATCCTAGAGTGTAAGAAAGAAATTCTTTCCCAATACATTGCTGAATCCTTTTACATCATAGCAGAATATCTTTCTATCGAAACAGAGTTTATTTTGTCATCTCAGCTGGATAAAGACCGTTCCCTTAAGGGGCAGGACAAAGTGTTAGCCATATGTAGGATTTTAGGAGCCACGGAATACTATAATGCGATAGGCGGACAGGGACTATATTCCGATGAAGACTTTGAAAAAAGCAACCTGAAGTTATGCTTCTTAAAGACAGATGATATTACTTATCCGCAGCTGGGAGGTACTTATCAGAGCAACTTGTCCATTCTGGATGTCATGATGTTTAACTCACAAGAGAAAGTGAAGGAAATGTTACACAGTTATACACTTATTACACAATGATCAAGCAACCGGTTTTTGACTGGAAAAATGAGAAAAGAGATAAGGGAATGACGGATAGAATCAGATTGACACGTTCCTCCATGCCAGATATGGAGGAATATATGGAAGAGATTAAGTGTTTATGGGATTCCCACTGGCTTACCAATATGGGTAGTAAGCATAAGCAACTGCAGACAGAGCTAATGGATTTTTTGGAGGTCCCGGGAATAGAACTGTTGACTAATGGGCACATGGCTTTGGAATTATCTATGCAGGCACTTAAATTAAAGGGAGAGGTAATTACCACACCCTTTACCTTTGCATCCACAACCCATGCCATTGTACGAAACGGATTAACACCTGTATTCTGTGATATCAATCCAGACGATTTTACCATGGATACAACAAAAATAGAAAAGCTGATTACAGACAGGACCTGTGCCATTGTTCCCGTTCACGTATACGGAAATGTCTGTAACATAGAAGAAATAGATCGAATAGCAAAAAAATACAACCTAAAAGTCATATATGATGCAGCACATTCCTTTGCTGAACGGTATAAAGGGGTGGGAATTGGTAACTTTGGTGATGTATCCTGTTTTAGTTTCCACGCAACTAAGGTTTTTAATACGATTGAAGGAGGAGCGGCCTGCTTTCATGACCAGGAGTTTGGGTTGGATTTATATAGGCTGAAAAACTTTGGCATTCGAGGACCTGAAACTGTAGATGGTGTAGGTGCTAATGCAAAAATGAATGAGTTTTGTGCAGCAATGGGCATTTGTAACCTCAGGCATATCGCAGATGATATCGCCAAGAGAAAACAGTTGTTTGAAACCTACTGGATGTTACTTTCCGACATACCGGGTTTGAAGCTGAATCGTATTCAGGAGGATGTAGAATCTAATTATTCTTATTTCCCGGTAGTAATTGAAGAAAATATATTCGGTTCAAGCAGAAATGAAGTATTTGCAGAGCTAGAAAAAAACAATATTGAAGCAAGAAAATACTTTTATCCACTAACCAACACGTTTGAATGTTTTCATGGAAAATATGACAGCAACCAGACACCGATTGCCTTACATATTAGTAAAAGGGTTTTGACATTGCCCCTGTATCCTGATTTACAGAAAGAGGAAGTGGAACGTATTTGCAGGATTATTATAGGAATGAAGTAATAAACTACATAAAGGTTAGGAGAAAAAAGGGATGGTAAATGAAATGGTTGCTGTGATGGACAAAATAAGTGAGTATGTCAAAAAGTTATCTGATGCGCTGGATACAGGAAAAATGAGCGCAGAGGAGTTCCGTGACAATGCATCTGAACTGATGCCTATACTGGAAGCTCTCATGACCGAAGTACCTCATGATATCATTGTTTCATACAAAGATTTTTTTGAGAGCTTTAAAGTGTTTTGCAAGAAGTGTAATCAGACTGATTTTCTGATAGAGAATGTGGATAACATGGCATCCTCTCTGGAGTTGTTTGGAGAGTGTGTGGAACAGATAAAAAAAGAATATAACGACATGTATAGAACCTGTACCTGTTGTGGTTCCTATGTAACATATTCACCATTACCCTCTCTTTATAAGGGGATTACGGGAATGGAACCTAAATTTACTTTTGAAACAATCAACAAAAAGGAATATTTTTGCCCTTCTTGCCAATCCACTGACAGAGATAGATTGCTTATTTCTTTTTTGAAGAAGATAGGGCTGGAGCAGGCTGGTGACAGCTTGAAACTTTTACAGTTTGCCCCATCCATACCTGTAGAAAAGTGGCTGCTGGAAAACTGCCCGCAGGTTTCCTATGAATCTACTGATTTATATATGGAAGATGTTACTTTTACTGCGGATATTCAGGATCTCAACATGGTGAGTGATGCTACCTATGATATAGTAATCTGTTCTCATGTACTGGAGCATGTAAGAGATGATAAAAAAGCATTGTCTGAGATGAAACGTATTTTAAAACCGGAAGGAATGATTTTGTTCCTGGTCCCGGTTGATTTGAAAACAGACATCATAGAAGAGGAATGGGGATTATCAGAGGAAGAGAACTGGAAGCGTTTTGGACAAGGGGATCATTGCAGACTTTACGGGAAAAAGGCATTAGTGGAGAGACTGGCAGAACATTTTTATGTGAACGAATTGAGCAAGGACTATTTTGGAGAAAACATCTTTCACATGGGTGGATTTTCTGAAACGAGTACTTTATATGTATTGACCAAAGACATTGATGTGAAGCTGGATGTGGCTGACCATACCAAAGTGGATGAAGAACTATGTAAAAATGGCCCTTTGGTCAGTGTCATCATGTGCTGCTACAATCATGAGAAGTATGTGGCAGAAGCAATAGAAAGTGTGTTGAATCAATCCTATCAGAACATTGAGTTTTTGGTTGCAGATGATGGGTCATCTGATCACTCAGTTGATATTATGAAGCAATATTCCAAGCATTTTGCAAAAGAATTTTATTTTGATGAGAATACCGGCTCCAGGTTTCAGTTATTAAAAGAGAATGCTACCGGTAAATATACAGCTCTTATGAATTCTGATGATGTATGGGATAAGGATAAAATTGCTCTTCAGGTTGCTTATATGGAAGCACATCAAGAGTGCGGCGCCTGCTTTACCTGGTGTCTGTTTACAGATGAGAACCTGAATCAGATTCATGACAACACATTTATTAGAGGAAATATGTCAAGCTATGAATGGATGCATTACTTTTGGACCCAAGGGAATGTTCTTTGCAACCCATCTTCCCTGATTCCCACAAAGATAAACAAGCAAATTCCCTTATATGGGACAGCCTGCTGGCAGATACCGGACTTTTTCAAGTGGGTAAATATGGTACAAAGTCACACCATTCATATCATGACGAAGCCACTCATCTATATGCGTCAGACTGGGCGAAATGCCAGTAAGAGCACTAAACTGAATTGGTATAGACATACAGTGGAGGAAGCAAGTAACTGGATGTGGATTATTAGAAATATGGAATCTTCATTCTTTAAAAAGGCTTTCTCATCCCTCATGATTGACACTGAGGCTTCCTCAGATATAGAGATCAAATGCGAAAAATATTTTCTGCTTTTACACCATCATAGTTTGCTTGTACAAAACAGTGCATTCTGTTATTTTTCTGAAATCTATAATGATGTAAAAGATTGCATGTTTGAAAAATACCAGTATGGAGTCAAGGAATTCAAAGAGGATTGCGCTAGCAAAGGGCTAGCTTCCCGATTTTTATAAATGAAAGAACGGATGGGGAAAAGCATGAGAGAAAAATTAGTCATTATAGGGAACAGTACTTCAGCAAAGCATGTATATGACTTTGTTACCGGTTATAATTTGTTTCAGGTGGTTGGCTTTGCCGTTGATGCAGAGTACAGGAACATGGATACCTTCTGCGGGTTGCCTGTATATGATTTGGGAAAGCTGGATGCGTATTTTGAAAAGAAAGATATCAAAGTATTTGTGGCTGTGCTTTGGAACAGGTTAAATGCAGACAGAAGATCCTTATATGAAAGGATGAGGGAAAACGGCTATCAGATGGCAAATCTGATATCACCCCATGCTGTGATTAGAGGAACTGTAAAAGGCGATAACTGCTGGCTACATGATTATGTCATTGTGCAATCGGAGGCTGAAATCGGTGCAGACTGTTTACTGATGGCATTTACTCTCATAGGAGATTATTCTAAAATTGGTGCACATTGTTTTACGGGAGCCAAAAGTACCATAGGCGGAAAAAGTGTGGTTGGAGAGCAGACCTTCATTGGAATGAACTGCACTGTGTTTGATGATACCATCATAGGAAAAAAGTGTATTTTAGGTGCATGTACCGCCGTAAAGCGAAATGTTCCCGATTATTCAGTGGTGAAAAACGTATCTGATAATAGTACGACCATACAGCTGGATGATCAAACAATAGAGCAAAAACTGCTATTCAAAAAAAATGTAAGGTAGGTAGAAAAATGCGGGAGAATGTAATGGGACACTATTTTGAAGAATTTGAAAAAGGCCAGTGTATCAAACATGCCCTGTCCAAAACCATATTCGAAAGTGATAATAATCTGTTTTGTCTGATGACCATGAATCCTCACCCTGTTCATCTAAATGATGATTATGCGCAGACTCAGCAACATGGGAAAATTTTGGTGGTGGGAACCTTAGTCTTCAGTCTGGTGGTGGGGCTTACCGTATCTGATATCAGTGGAAAAGCAATTGCTAATCTGGATTATGAAAAGATTGAGCATCTGTCTCCCGTATTTTTGGGTGACACCATTTACGCCAAATCCACTGTTTTAGAATGCAGAGAATCCAAATCAAAACCGGACCGTGGCATCATTTATGTAGAAACAGTGGGCTATAATCAAAAGGATGTGGAAGTCATTCGTTATAGAAGGCATGTCCTGGTAAAAAAAGGAAAGTAATTGGAGGAGTCAATATGACATTTTTATTTCGAAGTATGTTATTTGTTCCATCCCATAATGAAAAGTTTATAGAGAAAGCGATTACCTGTGAGGCTGATGCTATCATATTTGATTTGGAAGATGCTGTGCCACCCGTGAAGAGAGAGGAAGCCAGGGCAACTCTGAAAAAATACCTGCTTTCTGATGTGTTTACGGGCAAACAGATATTTGTCAGGGTAAATGAATTAGACACGATTGATTTACAGGACGATATGTCCTTACTGAGCCTGGGTAAACTGAAAGGCATTGTTGCACCTAAGATTCGTAACACCGAAGATGTAAAGCGATTTGAGATACTACTTTCCAAAGCAGAGCAGGAAGGAAAGCTGCCGGAAGGGAAGCTCATGCTGCTTCCCCTGATCGAGACTGCACAAGCAGTTATGAATGTGGCTCAGATTGCTTCGTCCAGCCACAGAATACCGGCGCTATTATTTGGGGGAGAAGACTATTTAGACAGTGTAAACGGAAAACATGAGTATCCTCCCAAGGCATTTGATGTACCACGATCCATGGTAGTAATGGCAGCAAGAATGAATGGACTTCTTCCTATTGATACTCCATATCTTGATTTAAACAATGAAGAAGGGTTTTATGCAGAGGAAAGAAGCTCCTGCGCTATGGGATTTACCGGTATCCTTTTGGTGAACCCCAAACAGATTCCCTGGGCCAATGCCTGCTTCTCACCCTCTCAAGATGAAATAGAACATGCAAGTCGGGTATTAGAATCAGTCGAAAAGGTAAGAATGGATGGTGGCAGTATTGCTACATTGGACGGAAAAATGATTGGACCGCCTATGAGAAAAAGAGCAGAGAAAGTTATGGCTCTTAAAAAGATGATGGAAGAGCGAGATAAAGAATGAAAAGTGAAAAAGATACCTGGCTCTTTGTTCCTGCAATAGAAAAGTATGCAAAAAAAATATCTGAGTTGCAAGCAGATGTGCTGATACTGGATTTGGAAGATTCTCTTACTCTGTCTCAAAAACAGGAGGGTTTGCAGATTGTTGCAAATATTCTACAAGAATACGAATCCCGGAATACAATCTACGTAAGAGTAAATAAAACGGAACAGATGGCTGAAGAATTAGAAGCACTTTCACCGTATCATTTTACCGGGTATATGATACCAAAGTTTGAGCAAGCCGGTGAAATGGAGGGGTTTCAAAATCTGCTACAGGGAAAAGAGATCATTGCTCTTGTAGAAAGTATAAAGGGTGTAGTCAACTTAGAGCAGATAGCTGCCGATCCGTTGGTCAACAAACTTGCTTTCGGCGGCGAAGATTATTGCAAGGAGTTAGGATTGCAGGCGGGTAGGGAAGCTACTGTGTATGCAAGAAATAAAATGGTTCTATACGCAGCTTATTACCAAAAAGATGCTCTGGATACCATTAGCTTTGAAACCAAGGACATGGATGCATTCCTGAAGGAATATATTCTTTCCAGAAATATGGGATTTACTTCTAAATTGTTGATTCACCCGGCCCAGGTAGAGAAGGTTGCTCTTTATGAAAGCAGTATTAACAGAGAGTATTTGCACAATATTGTCAAAACATTTCAGAAAAGCGGACAGGGTGTGGTAAGGATAGACGGAAAGTGGTACGAAAAGCCCCATATCGAAAAAATCATATCATACCTAAACGAAACGGAGGGATAAGCAATTCCTATGACAGAGAAAAATGTAGATGAACTTGAAGTGCGGATCAATCGGATTCATGGGACCCAAAGAGCAGAAAAACAACACTCTGCAGGCAAAATGTCTGCATGGGAAAGGATCATGTTGTTAGTGGATGAAGGTTCCTTTGTGGAAACCAATGTTTTTCTGGAACACCGCTGTTCTTATTTTGGTATGGACCAGCGAAAAGAAGAGGGTGATGGGGTCATCACAGGTTATGGAACAATCAATGGAAGATGTGTTTGTATCTATGCCCAGGATTTTACTGTTTTTGGAGGCTCTATCAGTGAAATGAATGCCAGAAAAATTTCTGATATTCAGAAAAAGGCATTGGATATGCTTGTTCCCATTGTTGGGTTATTCGATTCCGGTGGTGCCCGAGTACAGGAAGGTATTCAAAGCTTATCGGGACACGGTCATATTTTTTACAACAATGTGAAAGCATCCGGCAAAATTCCTCAGATATCAGCTATTATGGGTACCTGTGCAGGGGGAGCATCCTATTCGCCGGCGTTAACAGATTTTATTGTTATGGTAGACAAAACCAGCAATATGTTTATTACAGGTCCTAAGGTGGTAAAAGCAGCAATTGGTCAGGATGTGAGTATGGAAGAACTGGGGGGCACTCTGATCCATTCTCAGATAAGCGGAATGGCCGATCATGTTGCTCGGGATGACCAGGATTGTATTGTATACATAAAAGAACTGTTATCCTATTTACCGGATAGTTATGTTTCCATTCCTCCCAAACAGATCCATTTCAAGTATAACCAACAAAAGAAGAATCAAATTCAAGCAATTGTTCCTAAGTCTGGAAGAATTGCTTATGATGTACTTAAGGTAATTGAGTGTATTGTGGATGATGGCACAATCTTAGAAATCAAAAAAGAATATGCCACGAATATCGTAACTTTACTGGCAAGAATGGAAGGACAAACCATTGGGATTGTAGCCAATCAATCTTCTCAGAAGGCAGGCTGTATTGATATTGATGCAGCGGATAAAGCAGCTCGCTTTGTTCGTTTATGTGACAACTTTAGTATTCCGATTCTCAATTTGGTTGATGTATCAGGTTTTTATCCCGGAAAAGAACAAGAGCAAAAGGGAATCATTCGTCATGGAGCCAAAATGTTATTTGCTTATAGTGAAGCGGAAGTACTGAAAATCACTGTAATTTTAAGAAAGGCGTATGGTGGAGCTTATTTGGCCATGTGTAGTAAGGAATTAGGGGCTGATATGGTGTTTGCATGGCCTAATGCAGAAATGGCGGTTATGAGTGCAGATGCTGCCATCAATGTATTGTATAAAAATGCAGATGAAAAGGAAAAGGAAAATAGACTTGCAGAATATAAGGAACGGTTTTTAAATCCATTCGAGGCTGCTCATATGGGATATGTGGATGAGATCATTGAACCTGCTGCTACCAGAGCAAAAGTCTGCCAGGTACTGCGGAGCATGGGGGGGTGCAAACAGAACAAAGTGACTCATCCCCATGGAAATATACCACTATAGATAAAGCATATATAGGAAAATGGAAAAAATGGTGAAAATGGACAAATGCAGAGTATGTGGGTACGAAGGTGAAACAGAGTATATTATAATTAAGGAAATGATGCAGGGGACCAAGGAAGAATTTGTGTATTTCAGGTGTAACCATTGCGGATGTCTCCAGATATGCGAAGTTCCGGAATCAATGGAACAATATTATACAGGAGATTACTATAGTTTTTCTCCACCGGTGATTGACATGCCAAAGTCCGAAAAGGAAAGTGATATGCGGGTACTGGATGTGGGATGTGGGTCAGGAAATTTGCTATGTGAGATGGCAAGTCAGGGGCACAGACAGTTAGAAGGCTGTGATCCTTTCATAGAAAATGATATCACATACCAAAACGGAGTTAAAATTTATAAAAGGTCCATTCACATGATGGAAGGAACCTACGATTTAATATATATGAATGATTCCTTTGAACATGTGACAGATCCCAACGAAGTAATGGATAAACTTTCTAAGCTTCTAGCTCCCGGTGGTCTGGTAGTCATGAAGCTCCCGGTGTTTCCAAATATAGCATACGACTTGTTAGGTACAAACTGGTATCAATTGGATGCACCGCGACACATATTTTTACATACGAAAGAAAGTTTGGAATATTTAGCAGAAAAACATGGTCTGCAGATAGTAAAAAGAGAGTATAACGCCACTATAGGACAGATTGTGATCAGTTACCTTTATTCTATGGGATATACCTATTATGAGCAGACTACTGAAATAATGAATCAGTATTTTAGCAGCACCGCACTAGAGGCAATTAAAAAAAGCACGGAGGAAGCTAACAAAAATGAATATGGAGATCATGCCATTTTCTATCTGCAGCACAGAAGTACAAATGTTTAGGTATGGAGTGATGAATTTATGAAAAATGTATTATTATGGGGTATGAGTGAATTATATGATAAATACAGGAATCAGTTCATAAAGGAAGAACTTAAAAACAACATTAACATAATTGGTGTTATGCTCACAGAAGATTGTATATATGAAAGGATTGATAAGTATCCGGTATACAACATAGAGCAGCTTTCTACGGCACAGGTGGATTATATTATTACTTTTGCCCCTGATGAAATCTACAGCGATATGAGAAAAATAATTCGTTTACTGAAATGGGATGATGATAGACTTATTAACGGAAATGTTTTCTTTCTACCTCAGTTCGATTTCTCGCTTTATCTTAGGGTTAAGGAAAGTAAGGTCAGTATTATAACAAATCAATGCTGGGGTGGATACACCTACCATTCACTAGATATGAAGTTCTATTCCCCATTTATCAATTTGTTCATGAACAATGAGGACTATTTGAAGCTCATGAATGATTTTAACTGGTACATGGAGCAACCCCTGGTGTATCTGAAGGAGCTGTATGAAATAAATTTGAAGAGAAATTATCCTGTCGCACAATTGGGCGATATAACCCTGCATATGAATCATTATCTCAATTTTGAAGAAGCATTAACCGCCTGGAATAAAAGAAAGAATAGAATAAATTACAACAATTTACTCTTTGTCATGCGTATAGATGAACTACAGGAAGCAAAGGTATTTGCAGAAAGTTCCCCTAAATATAAAATTGGATTTTCAAATAAGCCATATCCCTTTGAAAATATCATATATTTACCTCCCCGTGATGATTGTGAATTCTATGTACAGGTAAATAGCTGTGCTGATTCTAATATATTATCCTTAAAACCATATAACGTATTGAAACTTCTATTACATAAAAAGGACTATATGAGATTAAACTAATGAGAAAGAGGAAGCAAATGTCACAACATAAAGTAAAAATTATAATCATTGCTCACAATGAAATGGCATTGGTAAAGTTTCAAAAAGAGAATATTTTATTGTTTTCAAAATGCAGTGAGAGTGATATTATTATTGTCGATAATGGTTCCAATGATGGGTTAAGCGAATGGTTGATTCAGCAATCTGCTATGGATTATATTCTATGCGATGAAGGGATGGAAGGTTATGCCTCTATCCTAAATGCCGTTATAGATGAATTTGTGCAGGATGAGGATATTCTAATTATGTCACCTAATTTATTCATGCTGCCCGGGAGTATGGAGAAACTTGTGGATTTGCTTTATACCAAGGAGCAAGTGGGTGCTGTTTGCGCAAACACTGTAAAATCTCAGGAAAAAGAAGAAATGAACTTCTCAACTGCACTTGAATATGTAAAAAAACTGGAGAACACCGGGGAAATAGATTCTATTATTGGATTACCGGAAAGAGGAGTACTAATCAAAAATGAAATGCTTCGTACATTGCATAATTTTGATGAAAGCTTGATTCTTCCTAAGAGCACTCTCGTGGACTACTCTTTCAGAGGAGTCGACCATAAATATGAATACATTAAGTTACAAGATAATTGCTTTTATGAAATCACTTCAAAGCAGGACGCATATTCACAAAAAATTGGTGTGGAAGTGGATCGTAAAAGGCTTAAAGAGAAATGGGAAATGAATTACTTTAATGACACGCCCAACAATATGTTGTTATCTATGATTGAAAATGATAGCACTGAAGAGTTTAGCGTTTTAGAAGTAGGCTGCGATTGCGGTGTGAATCTTCTAGCATTAAAAAACAAATATCATAAAGCGCACCTATACGGAGTTGAAGTCAATGAAAGTGCAGCGCATATAGCCTCCCATATTGCGCAGGTACAGCTCGCAAACATTGAGGATGGTGTATTACAGTTTGAAAATGTAAAATTTGACTATATTATTTTTGGGGATGTACTGGAACATCTACGAGACCCCAAAGCTACTGTACAGTATTGTAGAAGCTTATTAAAAGAAGATGGCAAAATTTTAGCAAGTATACCTAACATCATGCATTATTCTGTGATGCGTTCTTTACTGAATGGAGATTTCACATATACAGATATGGGGCTGCTAGATAAAACCCACATACATTTCTTTACATATAATGAAATTATGCGTTTATTTAATGAAACTGGGTATACTATAGAAAAAATCAATTTTGTCACAAATTCCGGTATCTCTCAAGGAGATAAAGATTTAGTCAATCAGTTGCTTTCCATTTCTAATGGAGTGGATGAATTTATGTATTATGCTTTTCAATTTTTGGTAAAAGCTGGAAAAGCTTGAATTAACACTTTAACACGTGACCATGTAAAAGATAATAAATTATTTATGAAATATCATTACTTCGCTTGAAACGGGGCACGATATAACGTAAACTAATTATATATTAACTTAAGGAGGACATAATAATGACAAAAGCAGAAATTTTAAAGAAGGAAATCTTAAGGCAATACAGAAGTGTAAGGCAGTTTGCGCTAGAGATGGGGATTCCTTACAGTACGCTCGTTACTGCATTAGAGCGTGGTATTGATGGTATGGCTTATGGTACGGTAATTAAAATATGTGATAAACTGAGCTTGAATCCGGTGGATTTTAGTTCCTTGGAGAGAGATGCTTCACTGGGGGCTCAGCTTTTAGAAAACAGAGTAATGCAGTATTATATAAAACTGAATCAGTCAGGCCGTGACAAGGTTTTAGAACTGATGGATGATTTTACACAGATTGAGAAGTACAAGGGAAAAGCTAAAAAGACGAAATAATAAGTCAAGTTACATTAGTAAGAGGAATAAGGAAAACAATTCATTATTGGTAAAGAAAAACGAAAACAGAAAGTAACGGGGGAAAAAAATGAAATATGATTATCTGATTGTCGGAGCTGGACTATTTGGGGCTATTTTTGCAAATGAAATGAAAAAAGCAGGAAAAACCTCATTGGTGATTGACAAAAGGAGCCATATAGCCGGAAATATATATACAGAACAGAAAGCCGGAATACAAGTGCATAAGTATGGTGCTCATATTTTTCACACCTCAGACAGAAAAGTCTGGGAATATGTGCAACAGTTTGCGGAATTCAACCACTATATCAATTCACCAATGGCAGTTTATCAGGATGAACTGTACAATCTCCCTTTTAATATGAATACCTTTAGTAAAATGTGGGGTGTAAAG
This sequence comes from Lachnospiraceae bacterium, assembly GCA_035271185.1. GTDB lineage: Bacteria > Bacillota > Clostridia > Lachnospirales > Lachnospiraceae > Acetatifactor. Next base: position 30,332 of record DATERV010000153.1, read on the forward strand.
ACACCAGCAGAGGCTAAGAAGAAAATTGCTTCCCAGATAGAGAATCTGCATATTGGTACACCACAGAATCTGGAAGAGCAGGCATTGTCACTGGTAGGACCGGATGTCTATGAAAAGCTGATTAAAGGTTACACTGAGAAACAATGGGGCAGAGAATGTAAGGATTTGCCAGCATTTATTATTAAGAGATTACCACTCAGATTTATTTTTGATAACAACTATTTTACAGATCCCTATCAGGGGATTCCTAAGGGCGGGTACACCCAAATTGTGGACAAGCTATTAAAAGACACAACTGTTTGCTTGGGTATCACCTACAAGGAATTTCTTGAAGCTAATGTTGCAAAAGGCAGCAATGCAGATACCTTTGAAAAGGTACTTTACACAGGTATGATTGATGAATACTTTGATTACTGCTTAGGGGAACTGCAATATCGTTCCCTTAAGTTTGAAGAAGAACTGCTGAAAGATTGCGATAATTTCCAGGGAAATGCAGTGGTAAATTATACTGAGAGACAAATTTCTTACACTCGAATCATCGAGCACAAACATTTTGAATTTGGTATTCAGCCGGATACTGTTATTACGAAAGAATATCCGGCGGAATGGCAACGGGGAGATGAACCCTATTATCCGGTAAACGATGAACGCAACAATACTTTGTACAAGAAGTATCAGGAACTGGCTGCAAAAGAGCAGAACGTGCTTTTCGGAGGACGACTGGGTCAGTACCGATATTATGATATGGATAAGGTCATTGCTGCTGCGCTAGATATGGCAGCTAATGAGAAAAGAGTATGATAACTAAATTTTGACGCACAAAAAAAGCATCTGATGAGAGTAAAAACTCGCAGATGCTTTTTAACAATAACTGTTGAACATCATACCGCTGTAAGCGCTGGTTATGTATGGACTTGCAAAATTATGACCCGGATTCTTGTACGCCACAATCGTTCGATTCACATAATTCATTGGGTTTAAGGAAACCTGAACTGTCTTCTGCATCAACGCATTGGAAAATCCTTTCAATGCCTGGAAGGGTAAAGCACCCTCGGATGCTGTTGTGTGTAGCAGATGATCATCAACAGAAAGTGTATTGTCTGATTGTATGGTAATGCCCATACTCTCCATCTGATTCTGGTATCGGGAAGCGATACCGCCAACTTCTCTGACTAGACGATTACTGATTGATTGGGATTGCTCAAAGGAGGCTGTAGCTGAAACAAAGCTGTTATAATAGCCAATCAGGGAATTCACATTGTCCGTTAGTGACTCCACATCTGTTTTTAAGCCAACCTCCACGGAGGAGTCTGGTTCACTGATGGACTTTAACTCCAGTTCAAACATCTTTCCAACTGTGAAACAATTTGAAGCGGTGCTACGTTCTTCTCCATTTAATAGGAAAGAAGAGTTTGCAGGCTTACGTGAAATATAGCCTAGACCCAAATATTCTACTACACCGGAACGCATACTGGTTCGATCATCTGTGATTCTAAAGATTTCACTCTTTCCTTCAGGGAGACCGGTAGCTGTGGAAGTGAGGCGAATCGAACTACGCATATCACCTTCATCTACGTCAGCTTTAATTCCGATATCAGCATTGTTGATCAGACGTACCAAGCGTTCCTGAACATCCTTGTTGGTATCTCCTTCATTAATATTAAACTGAAATTCATAATTCAAATCATTTATGGATATATCAAAGGAGTAGGAATCTGCAGGAAGACTAACATTTTCGGAGAGCAGGTAAGCCCCCATATTTTCCTGAGGATTTGCCAGACCTTTGATTGAAATATTCAAGGTGGGTATCGGTGCTTCGTCCTTTGCATTCCCAATATACTCTGCCGATACAACATCTGTATTGGTAGAATAAGCAGTCTTCTTGGCCAATGCCTGACTGGCATCCAAGCCGCCTAAAGAAGCAATGGAATTGTGCAGAACACGAGAACTCTCTTTTATCCCTACAGCATTAGCCTGTGTCTCTTTGCTGCTTGTTTCAAGGTACCAGGGGGACTCTTTATTAAGTTTTACAATGGAATTATAAACGCTCCGAAGCTCACTCTTTTTATGCGTATCATACTGTGTTGTACTTTTAGGCGCATAAGTGGTAAGATAATGATTATAGATGTTTGTGAGAACTGCATTACTCATGGAACCCTCCTTTCTTCCTTGAAATGTGCTTCCTGTCACACTAAAATCCGTTTAGCGAAATAATCGACAAGTTGCATAAGGGTATAAAACCTACTTTTATGCATATATTGTAGCACCGTTCTGTTGATAGGACAAGTAGTAATTGGGAATAAATAGGAAATGATGCAATAATTATTTGCAAAAATTATTGACGTTTAGTCCTTGTATGTGTTATAGTAGCAAGGCGAGATGAGATTTAGGTCTTTTTTTTATGCATATTTTTATTTTAGATAGAAAGCGCGTGGAGGTGGAGAGATGCGTACCAAAATTACATTAGCATGTACAGAATGTAAGAACCGTAATTACAATACTACGAAGGATAAGAAAACACATCCTGATAGAATGGAAACCAAGAAATATTGTAGATTCTGCAAGACTCATACAATTCATAAAGAGACCAAATAATAATTGGTCCGGAAGGAGAGACAATGGCAGATTCAGCTGAAAGAGCAAAGAAGCAGAGCTTCTTTAAGAATGTTCAAATTGAATTTAAAAAGATTTCATGGCCGGATAGGAATACCATGTTCAAACAATCCATTGCTGTTGTAGCAATTTCTTTGGTTGCTGGTGTTGTTATCACGGTTATTGATTATTTTGCTCAGTATGGTGTGAACTTCTTAACATCATTATAGGTGAGGGGGATTGTATGGCAGAGACAAATTGGTATGTAGTGCATACGTACTCCGGATATGAGAATAAAGTCAAAGCCAATATTGAGAAGACAATTGAGAACAACAAGCATCTGGCAGAAGAAATCCTAGAAGTAAGGGTTCCCTTGCAAGATGTGATTGAGATTAAGAATGGTGTTAAAAAAACTGTTCAAAAGAAGATGTTCCCTGGTTATGTTCTGATTAATATGGTTATGAATGATGATACCTGGTATGTAGTCCGTAATACCCGTGGCGTAACAGGATTTGTTGGACCGGGAAGTAAGCCGGTTCCACTTTCAGAAGCTGAGATGAAACCTTTAGGTATCAACACGGAGAATGTCTCCATTGACTTTAAAGAGGGCGACAGCATTGCTGTTGTGGCCGGTGTATGGAAAGATACAATTGGTGTTGTGCAGAAGCTGGATTATGGCAAGCAGACTACTACAATCAATGTAGAGTTATTCGGCAGGGAAACACCTGTTGAGATTAGTTTTGCTGAAGTAAGAAAGCTTAGATGATTATGGTATTCTCTGTATTCTACTGTGAGTGTGAGCTGACAGCAAGAGCAGACAATATAAAGTAACAAAAAGTACATTTCCATGGATCATCCATATGATGTTTTCTGTTGGAAAGAGTACCGTGGGAGTTCTGTTTATATAAGGATGGGACGCCAGTTTACCACATTATAGGAGGTGCCATTATGGCAAAGAAAGTCACAGGATATATTAAGTTACAAATTCCTGCCGGCAAAGCAACACCGGCTCCACCAGTTGGTCCTGCACTTGGACAACATGGTGTAAACATTGTTGAATTTACAAAACAGTTCAACGCTAGAACAGCAGATAAGGGTGATGTGATCATTCCTGTTGTGATTACCGTATACGCAGACAGAAGTTTCAGCTTCATTACTAAGACTCCGCCTGCAGCAGTACTGTTAAAGAAAGCATGTAATCTGAAAGCGGCTTCCAGTTCACCTAACAAAACCAAGGTTGCAACTATTTCCAAAGAAAAAGTTAAGGAAATCGCTGAAATCAAGATGCCAGATTTAAATGCAGCAAGCATTGAATCCGCTATAAGCATGATTGCCGGAACAGCAAGAAGCATGGGTATTGCAGTAGAAGAATAATTGTAAACAGACTGGGAGACAGGAAACTGTCGTTAGAACCATAGGAGGATTTTAATTATGAAGCATGGAAAAAAATATAGCGAGGCTGCTAAGTTAGTTGATCGCACAACTTTTTATGAACCAGCAGATGCCATCTCTTTAGTAAAGAAGACAGCAACTGCAAAATTTGATGAAACTGTAGAAGTTCACATCAGAACAGGCTGTGACGGACGTCATGCTGAACAGCAGATCCGTGGTGCCGTTGTTCTTCCTAATGGAACAGGTAAGACCGTAAAAGTTTTGGTATTTGCTAAAGGTGATAAGGTAGCCGAAGCAGAAGCTGCCGGAGCTGATTATGTAGGCGGTGATGAACTGGTTCCTAGGATCCAGAACGATGGATGGCTTGATTTTGACGTTGTTGTAGCAACCCCTGATATGATGGGCGTTGTAGGACGTCTTGGTAAAGTACTCGGACCTAAAGGTTTAATGCCTAACCCTAAGGCTGGTACCGTAACTATGGATGTTACCAAAGCTGTTAATGACATTAAAGCTGGTAAAATCGAGTACAGACTTGATAAGGCTAATATCATTCACGTTCCTGTTGGAAAAGTTTCTTTCCCAGAAGAAAAAATTGGAGAGAACTTCAAGGCTTTGATGGATGCTATTACAAAGGCTAAACCTTCCGCATTGAAAGGTCAGTATTTAAGGAGCATCACCTTATCAACAACAATGGGACCTGGCGTGAAAGTCAGTGTTGCAAAATACTAATTTTATAAATTGATTAGGTAAATACCCTGTGACAAGACAAATACTGTTTTGTAACAGGGTTTTTGTTTCATAACCAAAGGTGTAAAGAGGGGAATAGTTGCAGAAATAAAGGGGGAAACAATAATTAAATGAAGACAATATTTCAATTATATGAGAAAAGAAAAGGGATTCTACTTCCTATTCTTGGTGTTCTTTTGGTGAGCATAATTGCATTACCATATTTGATATTAGGAGAAGAAAGCTATGTACAGGTTCACAATCAAATGGATGGAGAGATACTAAACTATATATGTCAGGCTAAATATCTTTTTAAAAGTCAAACCATTCCCGAATTTATGAATGGAATGACAAAGGCCTCCATGCTACCACCTGCACCGCTTGGAGTTTTGTTCTATCTGTTACTTAAGCCATTTCAAGCATTTGCTCTGATGCATCTGCTTATACTCATAATTGGATTTTTCGGTATGTACCACATTCTGAGAAAATGCAGCATAAAAGTAGAAATATGCGCCATAACAGCAGTGTTGTTTTGCTATATGCCTTTTTACCCAGTGTACGGGCTGGCTATTTTGGGACAACCACTTTTGATTGTATGTTTCTGGAATCTGATAGAGAAAAAAAGCAAGGTTTGGGCATTGGCAGGTATTGCACTCTATGCTGGTTTCTCCTCTCTTTCGCTTATTGGATATGCATGGATTGTATTTGGCGTCCTTTTTATTATATATTTGCTTATTAAGAAAAAAGGAACACTGGCGAGAGAAGCAGCATTTGGAGTAGTTACCCTTATAGTGGTATATTTGCTGACGAATATAGAGCTTCTCACGTCAATGATTGGCAAATCCGGTTTTGTAACACACAGAGAAGATATGAAGCTGTTACCATCTGAAAATCTGCTTAATACCGCTAAGAATCTCCTTTTGTCAGGCGGCTCCTATGCTCCTGTTTATGGGAAGGTGTTATTTACTGCAACTGTACTTCTGCTGATCAGTATCTTCCTTTTAGTGCGAATGAAAAAGGAAGACGAAAAACTGAAGGAAAAAGGTAAGGTAATCACTATTCTGCTGGCAGCCATATTGGTTGGAACCGGTTTGTGCACTCTGTGGACCAGTGGCTTTATTCTTGGTATTCGGCAAAGTATTGGTGGTGGCCTGGCATATTTTCAGGCGGATCGTATCTACTGGATATTCCCATTTATTTGGTCTCTGGTTCTTGCATTTGACCTTGACGGCATAATAGAGATGAAGAATCAGATAAGGCCTGTTTTTGGTAAAGCAATACTCCTTGAATTGGCCGGTCTGCTGCTCCTGGTCCAGGGATATCAGATTGTCAAAGACAATACATTGAACAAAAATGCACGACTGATGCTGGTAGAAGGATATTCCCAGATTACCTGGAAGAGCCTGTATATGGAGGATGTGTTTGACGAGATAAAAGTAGCCATTAGCAAGAATGAAAACTCCCAAACAGTAGCAACCTTAGGAACCGATTTAGACTCCTTCAGTGTGGTTAGTCTTGGGCTGTATCCTTCTGTCCCGCTCTATAATGGATTTACTTGTGCAGATGGTTATTCCAACAACTATAGTTTAGATTATAAACATCAGTTTAGAAAAATAATGAACAAAGAACTGGAAAAAAATGAAGAAGCAAAAAGATATTTTGATGAATGGGGAAACCGACTCTATCTGGTGAGCAGTGAGTATGGATTTAATTCATTGTTGCAGAAAAACCAAGGATACCTGTTTTCGAGTATTTCTATTGATACAAAAGCTATGAAGGATTTGAAGATTCGTTACATTTTCTCCGCTGCACCAATCGAGGATGCAGATCAACTTAATTTGACGCTGGTTTCGGGTAGCCCATTTTCATCTAGTACCAGTTATTATGAAATCTGGGTGTATTGTATTGAGGAGGCAACCTCTCCATTAAAATAAGATTTTGTAAAAAATCTTGACAAACAGATGGACATCGTGCTATTCTATACAAGGTTTAGAACTTGTGTTTTAAATCGGCCGAAGACAGTAGGTCCCATGCAAATTGCATGGGGTAAGAAGAGGACACCTACCGAGGAAAGAGTTTTTTGTTAAGACTTTTTGCCTTCCTGTCTTTAGGGAGGCTTTTCTTATATAAACTTCTTTCGGCAGGGGAGTATATCCCCATAACATTCTATAAGGAGGTAAATGAAATGGCAAAGGTTGAATTGAAACAGCCGGTTGTACAGGAAATCTCTGAACGTATCAAAGGAGCACAGTCTATCGTGTTAGTTGATCACAGAGGACTTACTGTAGAACAAGATACTCAGCTTCGTCGCTCATTACGTGAGGCCGGAGTGACTTACAAGGTTTACAAAAACACTATGATGAACTTTGCATTCAAGGGTACAGATTTCGAAGGTCTTTCACCATATCTGGAAGGACCCAGTGCTATGGCAGTATCTCTTACAGATGCTACAGCGCCTGCAAGAATTATTGCTCAGTTTGCTAAGACAGCTAATAAGCTAGAAATCAAAGGTGGTGTTGTAGAAGGTACTGTTTACGATGCAGCAGGTATTGCTTCTATCGCAACAATTCCTTCCAGAGAAGTGCTTATTTCCAAATTACTTGGAAGCATCCAGTCTCCTATCACTAACTTTGCTCGTGTCATGAAACAGTTAGCTGAAAAAGGTGGCGCATCTGCATGTGAAGCATCTGCAGCAGAAGAAGCACCTATAGTAGAAGAAGCACCTGTAGTAGAAGAAGTTCCTACAGAAGCATAACGACAAACCAAACAAAGAAAACATATTAATGGAGGTAATTTAAAATGGCTAAATTAACAGCTCAGGAACTCATTGAAACAATCAAAGAGTTATCCGTATTAGAATTAAATGACTTAGTAAAAGCTTGTGAAGAAGAATTCGGTGTATCTGCAGCAGCAGGCGTTGTAGTTGGAGCAGGCGCTGGCCCAGCAGAAGCAGTAGAAGAGAAGACAGAGTTCAACGTAGAGTTGACCGAAGTTGGTGCTGAAAAAGTTAAGGTTATCAAGGCTGTTCGTGAGATCACCGGTCTTGGCTTAAAGGAAGCAAAGGATCTTGTTGATGGAGCTCCTAAGATGGTAAAGGAAGCTGTTTCTAAGGTTGAATCTGAAGAAATCAAGAAGAAACTGGAAGATGTTGGTGCAAAGGTTACATTAAAGTAATTATTGGTTAACCTATTAACACAATTTATACGGAACACTGCGCGGCTTATTGCTACGCGGTGTTTCTTTCATTTTTTATTTTCTATTACATGTGTATCCTTATTATTGATACATTTTTTCTAAATGTCTAAATATTTTCAACAAAATCAAATATATTTCTTGACTGGTTTTCCTATTTGTAGTATTATGGATAATGCACTATTGTGGAGCGTTATGTCTATTTTTAAGCATGTAAGCACCAAAATAATAAGGTCAATATCATAAAGAACGGGGTGAAATGTCAATGGAAAAGAACAGAATACGTCCTATTGCCACAGGCAAGAACATGCGTATGAGTTACTCACGACAGAAAGAGGTTTTGGAGATGCCTAATCTGATCGAGGTCCAAAAGGATTCGTATCAGTGGTTTTTAGACGAAGGCCTAAAAGAGGTATTCGACGATATTTCTCCAATTGCAGATTACAGTGGGTCATTAAGCCTGGAATTTGTGGATTTTGTACTGTGTGAAGACGATGTGAAATATTCTATTGAGGAATGTAAGGAAAGAGATGCCACCTATGCGGCACCGCTTAAAGTAAAAGTTCGTCTTTATAATAAAGAAAAGGAAGAAATCAGCGAGCATGAAATTTTCATGGGCGACCTTCCTCTTATGACTGCTACAGGTACCTTCGTAATCAATGGCGCAGAACGTGTTATCGTTAGCCAGCTGGTTCGTTCCCCAGGTATCTACTATTCTATAGGGCACGACAAGATTGGTAAAAGATTATTTTCCAGTACTGTAATTCCTAACCGTGGAGCATGGTTGGAGTACGAGACAGACTCTAATGATGTATTTTTTGTTCGTGTTGACAGAACTAGAAAGGTTCCCATTACTGTCCTGATCAGAGCACTAGGTATCGGTACCAATGATGAAATCAGGGAAGTTTTTGGTGATGAACCCAAGATCGAAGCTAGCTTTTCAAAAGACACTGCTGAGAACTATCAGGAGGGTCTGCTAGAGTTATACAAAAAGATCCGTCCGGGTGAGCCTTTGAGCGTGGAAAGTGCAGAAAGCCTTATCAATGCTATGTTCTTTGACCCTAGAAGATACGATTTAGCCAAGGTAGGACGATATAAATTTAATAAGAAACTTGCACTGAAGAACAGAATCAGACATGAGATTTTGGCAGCTGATGTTGTAGATCCTTCTACAGGTGAAGTGATAGCAGAAGCTGGTTCCAAAGTGACTCCTGAAATTGCTGATGAAATTCAGAACACAGCAGTTCCATTTGTATATATACAGACAGAAGAGAAAAATGTAAAAATACTGTCCAATATGATGGTAGATATCCGTCAATATGTGGATTGTATACCAAGAGAACTTGGTGTTACAGAATTAGTGTACTACCCTGTTCTGAAACAGATTCTGGATGAATTCTCTGATGATGCGGAAAGCCTTGCTGATGCCATTAGAAAGAATGTACATGAGCTGATCCCGAAGCACATTACCAAGGAAGATATCTTAGCTTCCATTAACTATAATATTCATCTCGAATATAGTCTGGGCAATGAAGATGATATCGATCATCTGGGTAACAGACGTATCCGTGCGGTTGGTGAATTGTTGCAGAACCAGTACCGTATCGGTCTTTCCAGAATGGAAAGAGTAGTAAGAGAAAGAATGACAACACATGATGCTGAGGATATTTCTCCCCAGTCTCTGATTAATATCAAACCTGTAACTGCTGCAGTGAAAGAATTCTTTGGTTCTTCCCAGCTGTCACAGTTCATGGATCAGAACAACCCTCTGGGTGAGCTGACTCACAAGAGACGTCTGTCTGCATTGGGCCCCGGTGGTTTGTCCAGAGACCGTGCCGGATTCGAGGTTCGAGACGTTCACTATTCCCACTATGGAAGAATGTGCCCTATCGAAACACCTGAAGGTCCTAATATCGGTTTGATCAACTCTCTGGCGAGCTATGCCAGAATTAATGAATATGGTTTCGTGGAAGCGCCTTATCGTAAGACTGATAAGACAGATCCTGCCAATCCACGAGTAACTGAAGATGTTGTCTATATGACAGCTGATGAAGAAGATAATTATCATGTAGCACAGGCTAACGAAGCTTTGGATGCAGATGGACATTTTGTTAAAAATTCCGTATCCGGCCGTTATCGTGAAGAAACACAGGAATATCCTAAGAATATGTTTGATTACATGGACGTATCTCCTAAGATGGTATTCTCTGTTGCTACCGCTCTGATTCCTTTCTTGGAAAACGATGATGCTAACCGTGCCCTCATGGGTTCCAACATGCAGCGTCAGGCAGTGCCTCTTCTGATTACAGAAGCACCTTCTGTTGGTACCGGTATGGAAACCAAGGTTGCAGTTGACTCCGGTGTTTGTATGATTGCCAGAAAAGCAGGTACCGTTAATTATGTATCTTCTAATCTGATCAAGATTACTTATGATGATGGAGAAAAGGAAGAATTCCGTCTGACAAAGTTCCAGCGTAGTAACCAGTCCAACTGCTACAACCAGAAGCCCATTGTATTTAGGGGTGATCATGTTGCAGAAGGCCAGGTAATCGCAGATGGTCCTTCTACCTCAGAAGGTGAATTAGCACTTGGTAAAAACCCTTTGATCGGTTTCATGACCTGGGAAGGTTACAACTACGAGGATGCTGTATTATTAAGTGAAAGACTGGTACAGGAAGATGTATATACTTCTGTACACATTGAGGAATATGAAGCAGAAGCACGTGATACCAAATTAGGGCCGGAAGAAATCACAAGAGATGTTCCAGGCGTTGGTGATGATGCTTTAAAGGATCTGGATGATCGTGGTATTATCCGTATCGGTGCAGAAGTACGTGCCGGTGATATTCTGGTTGGTAAAGTAACTCCTAAGGGAGAAACTGAATTGACAGCAGAAGAGAGACTGCTTCGTGCCATCTTTGGTGAAAAGGCAAGAGAAGTAAGAGATACCTCCCGAAAGGTACCTCATGGTGAATATGGTATTGTAGTAGATGCCAAAGTATTTACCAGAGAGAATAGTGATGAATTATCCCCTGGTGTAAATCAGGCAGTTTGTATTTATATTGCACAGAAGAGAAAAATCTCCGTTGGTGATAAGATGGCTGGTCGTCATGGTAATAAGGGTGTAGTTTCCCGTGTACTTCCTGTAGAAGATATGCCTTATCTACCAAATGGACGTCCACTTGATATTGTTTTAAATCCTCTGGGTGTACCTTCCCGTATGAACATTGGACAGGTTTTGGAAATCCACTTGTCTCTCGCTGCAAAAGCATTAGGATTCAACGTAGCAACACCGGTATTTGATGGTGCTAATGAAGTAGATATTATGGATACCCTGGATCTAGCGAATGACTATGTCAACTTGGAATGGGATGAGTTTGAGAAGAAGCATAATGCAGAACTGCTTCCTGAAGTACTACAGTACTTATCCGATAACAAAAACAATAGAAAGCTTTGGAAGGGTGTTCCTATTTCAAGTGATGGTAAAGTTAGACTTCGTGACGGTCGTACCGGTGAATATTTTGATGGATCGGTAACAATCGGACACATGCATTACCTGAAGCTGCATCATTTGGTTGATGATAAGATCCATGCACGTTCTACAGGACCGTATTCTCTGGTAACGCAGCAGCCTCTGGGTGGTAAAGCTCAGTTCGGTGGACAGCGTTTCGGTGAAATGGAAGTTTGGGCTTTGGAAGCATATGGTGCTGCCTATACACTGCAGGAAATCCTGACTGTGAAGTCTGATGATGTGGTAGGCCGTGTGAAGACTTATGAAGCAATTATCAAGGGAGACAATATCCCTGAACCCGGCATTCCGGAATCCTTCAAGGTATTGCTTAAAGAATTGCAGGCTCTTGGTCTGGATGTGCGTGTACTGCGTGAGGACCAGACAGAGGTTGAAATTATGGAAACCGTTGATTACGGTGATACCGACTATCGTTATGAAATTGAAGGCGATAGAAAGGACTATGATAAGGTCGAGAAAGATTCATTAAGTGAGTTGGGTTATCAGCAGCAGGAATTTGACGATGCTGGCGAACTGGTAAGCGCTGAAGAAGATGATCTCACCGAAGAATTCGAGGAAGATGCCTTAACAGAAGTAGAGGATGGTGCCTTAACAGGAGTAGAGGACGAATTCTAAAATAGACTTAGACATGGAAGGGAGTGCCATAGATGTCAGAAACAAGAAGTGAACTGTATCAGCCCATGACATTTGATGCCATAAAAATAGGTTTGGCTTCACCGGAGAAGATTCGTGAATGGTCAAGAGGAGAAGTATTAAAGCCTGAAACCATCAACTACAGAACCTTAAAACCTGAAAGAGATGGTCTGTTCTGTGAAAAAATTTTTGGACCCAGCAAGGATTGGGAATGTCACTGTGGTAAATATAAGAAGATCAGATATAAAGGCGTAGTCTGCGACAGGTGTGGTGTTGAAGTTACAAAAGCCAGTGTTCGTAGAGAGCGTATGGGACATATCGAGCTCGCAGCTCCGGTATCCCATATCTGGTATTTTAAAGGTATCCCAAGCCGTATGGGACTTATCCTGGATCTGTCTCCCAGAGTACTGGAAAAGGTTCTTTACTTTGCCTCCTATATTGTACTGGATGCAGGCGCGTCTAATCTGGAATACAAGCAGATTCTTACTGAAAAAGAATATCAAGATGCCAGAGAAACCTGGGGCAACAAGTTCCGTGTTGGCATGGGTGCAGAAGCAATCAAAGAGCTTCTGCATGCAATTGAATTGGAGACCGAAGCTGAGGAATTAAAGAACGGACTAAAGGATTCTACCGGACAGAAACGTGCCAGAATCATTAAGAGGATGGAAGTGGTAGAAGCATTCAGAGGTTCAGGCAATAGACCCGAATGGATGGTTATGGATGTCATTCCGGTTATCCCTCCTGATTTACGTCCTATGGTTCAGCTGGATGGTGGACGTTTTGCAACATCTGACTTAAATGATTTGTACAGAAGAATTATTAATAGAAATAACCGACTAAAGAGATTGCTGGAATTAGGTGCTCCTGACATTATCGTTCGTAATGAAAAGAGAATGCTTCAGGAAGCTGTTGATGCGCTCATCGATAACGGCAGACGTGGTCGTCCGGTAACCGGACCTGGAAACAGAGCTTTGAAGTCCCTTTCTGATATGTTAAAGGGTAAGTCAGGACGTTTCCGTCAGAACCTGTTAGGTAAGCGTGTTGACTATTCAGGACGTTCCGTTATCGTTGTTGGACCTGAACTAAAGATTTACCAGTGTGGTCTTCCTAAGGAAATGGCGATTGAATTATTCAAGCCATTTGTGATGAAGGAACTGGTAGGCAGAGGAATCAGCCAAAATATCAAAAATGCAAAGAAACTGGTAGAAAGACTGGATGCAAGTGTATGGGATGTGCTGGAAGAAGTAATCAAAGAACATCCTGTTATGCTGAACCGTGCACCTACCCTTCACAGACTTGGTATTCAGGCATTTGAGCCTATCTTGATTGAAGGTAAAGCAATTAAGCTGCATCCCTTGGTATGTACAGCATTTAACGCCGATTTTGATGGTGACCAGATGGCTGTGCATCTTCCTCTTTCTGTGGAAGCTCAGGCTGAGTGCCGTTTCCTACTACTTTCACCTAACAACCTGTTAAAGCCTTCCGATGGTGCTCCTGTAGCCGTTCCTACCCAGGATATGGTTCTTGGTATTTACTATCTGACTATGTCAAAATATGCTAACTATACAGGTACTGAGAGAGAAAAAGAAGTAGTTGGTGATTTTGAAAGTGTAGAAGAAGCAATCAAAGCTTACGAGGACTGTCAGAAAAAAGCAGAAAAAAGTAAAACTGCAGCAAAGATTGATCTTTACTCCGTAGTTCGAGTAAATGTGGATCAGGAACGTAATCGTATTGTTGTTTGTACCATAGAAGATTTATTAGGACATCACTTCAACAGTGTAAATCAGGCGCTTTTAGCTTATGAAAACGGTGTCATTTCCCTTCATCAGAAGATTTTTGTTCGTCGTGAAGGTGTATTTAATGGCAAGAAGATAATTAAGCAGATTGAATCAACCTTGGGTCGTTTCATCTTCAATGAAGCACTTCCTCAGGACTTAGGTTTTGTAGACAGAACCAATGAGGATGATTACCTAAAGTTGGAAGTTGATTTTCATGTTGGCAAGAAGCAGTTAAAACCCATACTTGAAAAAGTAATCAATACTCACGGTGCATTCAAGAATGCCGAAGTACTTGACTATATCAAAGCGATGGGTTACAAATATTCCACAAGAGCAGCCATGACAGTTTCCATTTCTGACATGACCGTGCCACCTGAAAAACCCGAACTGCTTGCACAGGCACAAGCTACTGTAGATAAGATTTCCATGAACTTCCGTAGAGGTTTGATTACAGAAGAAGAAAGATACCGTGCAGTAGTAGAAACCTGGAATGATACCGATAAAGAGCTGACAGATAAGCTGATCGGCGGTTTGGATAAGTACAACAACATCTTCATGATGGCTGACTCCGGTGCTCGTGGTTCCAATCAGCAGATCAAGCAGTTAGCTGGTATGCGTGGTTTGATGGCAGATACAACCGGTAAGACCATTGAGTTGCCCATTAAGTCCAACTTCCGTGAAGGTCTGGACGTACTGGAATACTTTATGTCAGCACATGGTGCTCGTAAGGGTCTGTCCGATACCGCTCTTCGTACCGCTGACTCCGGTTACCTGACCAGACGTATGGTTGACGTATCCCAGGAACTTTCCATCAGGGAAATCGATTGCTCTGAAGGCAAATCCGAAATCCCCGGCATGTATGTGAAAGCATTCATGGATGGAAAAGAAACCATTGAAGGATTAAAAGACAGAATCACAGGACGTTTCACCTGTGAAGATATATTTGATAAAGACGGTAGTATGATTGTAAAACACAATCATATGATTACACCCAGCCGTGCATCTAAGATTTTAAGCGTCGGTGTGAATAAAGACGGTGATCCCATTGAAGAAGTTAAGATTCGTACCATTCTTACCTGCCGTTGTCACAATGGTATTTGTGCAAAATGTTATGGTTCCAACATGGCAACCGGTGAAGCTGTACAGGTAGGTGAAGCAGTAGGTATTATTGCTGCACAGTCTATTGGTGAACCCGGTACACAGCTGACCATGCGTACTTTCCATACTGGTGGTGTTGCTGGTGATGATATCACACAGGGTCTTCCCCGTGTTGAAGAGTTGTTCGAGGCAAGAAAGCCTAAGGGTCTTGCTATTATCGCAGATTTTGGCGGTAAGGTTGAAATCCGTGATACCAAGAAGAAACGTGAAGTGGTTATTAACAGTGAGGATAACGTAGAAAGCAAAGCATATCTGATTCCTTATGGTTCTCGTATCAAAGTGGTAGAAGGCCAGGTACTGGAAGCCGGTGATGAACTGACAGAAGGTAGTATTAACCCTCATGACTTGTTAAAAATCAAAGGTATCCGTGCCGTACAGGATTATATGCTCTGTGAAGTACAGAGAGTGTATCGTCTGCAGGGTGTTGATATCGCTGATAAGCATATCGAAGTCATTGTTCGTCAGATGTTAAAGAAGGTCCGTATTGAAAATAACGGTGATGCAGAGTTCCTACCCGGTACCCTTATAGACATTCTGGACTATGAAGATATGAACGAACAGCTGATTGCAGAAGGAAAAGAACCTTCAAATGGCAATCAGGTAATGCTTGGTATTACCAAGGCATCACTTGCTACTAACTCTTTCCTGTCTGCAGCATCTTTCCAGGAAACAACCAAGGTTCTTACCGAAGCTGCTATCAAAGGAAAGGTTGACCCTCTGATTGGTCTGAAAGAAAACGTAATCATTGGTAAGCTGATTCCTGTTGGTACAGGTATGAAGAGATACCGCAGTACCCATATCACCACAGATGATATGCATTTAGACACAACGAATGAATTCGAGCTTTCTGATGATGACGACTTATCATTTGTTGAGGACTTGGATGTAGACACTATAGAAGTTGAGACAGTAAATGAGATAACAGAAGCATAATTTGATATAAAACAATGAAGAGTGAGAAGCTTAGTGCCTCTCACTCTTTTTGAGTGAAGTCAATACCTATTTAGAAAATAATCTAAATAGGTATTGACTTTTTCCTCACCAAGATCTATTATCTATTTAGAAAATATTCTAAATAACTATCAAATAAGGGGAGGGATACATTTGGGATTTGCTGAAACATTTAAGGCGCTTTCTGATCCAGTCAGACGTGAGATCTTGGTTATGCTGCGAGAAGGAAAAATGTCAGCTGGTGAGATAGGTAAACATTTTGATATGACAGGAGCGACTATCTCTTATCACCTGGCGCAGCTTAAGCAAGCTGGAATCATATCAGAAAGCAAGTACAAGAATTATATATACTATGAATTGAATGCCTCGGTTTTTGAGGAAGTAATGCTGTGGTTTTCACAGTTTGGAGGAAACAAAATTGAAAAATAAAACAACAATCATATCCACGATCATTTGCCTATTACCCATGGTGCTGGCAGCTGTACTTTATCCAAAACTACCGGCGCAGATAGGAGTTCATTTTAGTAATACCGGTGTAGCAGATAACTATTTGCCAAAAGCGGTTGCAGCATTTGGATCACCAATCCTTTTAGCGCTAATCAATCTCTATTCCCATGCCAGAATTAATCTAGATCCCAAAAATGAGAATGCATCTATTTCACTCAAAAATCTCTCAAAATGGCTGGTCCCAATTATTTCTGTGATTATGAATCCTGTCACACTTTTTATGGCTATTGGTGTAAGAATACCAATCGTCCTTATTGCACAAATAATTGTTGGTATAGTTATCGTCATTACCGGAAATTATCTGCCAAAGTGTAAAAGAAACTACACAATCGGTATAAAGTTACCCTGGAATCTGGACAATGAAGATAACTGGAACAGAACCCATCGCTTGGCCGGATTCGTATGGGTAATTGGTGGTTTTGTTATGCTATTGAATGCTTTTTTAAACATTTCACTATATATCATGTTTGTCGTCATAATTCTGCTTGTAGTATTGCCTTTTATGTACTCTTATCTGAGCTATCAGAAAGAGCACAAGAAAGCTGACTAGAATAAATCTTGGTGGAACAAGCTTTCACAGAACCGTGCATTTTTTATTTAATCACATTCAATGTACTTTCATAATCCAAATCTCCGGTCACCACTACCTGCCAGGAGTTAATCTGATAAAAGGGATCTTCTGCAGCCAGGGGATATAAAATCTTTACAGCGATTTCCAGGGTCTGTAAATCAGAGATGGAAATGACAAAGGATTTGTTCTCTCCTAAGGC
>DATERV010000154.1:0-7951 GCA_035271185.1 Lachnospiraceae bacterium
GTATCATACTGATATTAATGGGATTATTAAAATTTGGTAATATGATAAAATTCATTCCCTATACCATTACGATAGGATTTACAGCTGGAATCGCAATTACCATTTTTATTGGGCAGATGAAAGATTTTTTGGGATTGACTATTGTAACAGAAGAGCCCCTTATAGAAAGCATGGATAAATTAGCCGCTGCCTGGCGATTTATGAATACCATAAATTGGTGGGCTTTGCTCATTGGGTGTATTTGTCTGTTCATTTTGATTGTGTGGCCTCATTTGCCGGGAGTATTGTCTAAAGTACCTGGATCCCTGATTGCAGTCATAGTCAGTAGTATGATGGTAGCATTTATGAAGATACCGGTAAATACCATTGGTGATCTATATACCATATCCAATCAATTGCCAACTTTTACAATGCCAGATATTAGTTTTACTTCTGTCAAAGCATTACTTCCTGATGCATTAACCATAGCGATTCTGGCAGGAATAGAATCTCTTCTTTCCTGTGTGGTTGCTGACAGTATGGTAAATAGTAAGCATCGATCCAACATGGAACTGGTTGCGCAGGGTTTAGGTAATGTGGCATCTGCTCTATTTGGAGGTATTCCTGCGACAGGAGCCATAGCCAGAACAGCAGCCAATGTAAAAAACGGTGGGAGAACACCCATTGCCGGAATTGTACATTCAGTTACCCTTCTTTTGATTCTGGTTATTTTAATGCCTTATGCAGCACTGATTCCATTGCCTGCTATTGCTGCCATTCTGTTTATGGTTGCTTACAACATGTGTGGCTGGAGAGAATTTTTGTATTTATGTAAAACAGCTCCCAAGAGCGATATCATTGTCTTGGTATTGACATTTGGTCTCACTGTTGTTTTTGATTTGGTTGTTGCAATTTCAGCCGGCCTTATTATTTCAGCCTTATTATTCATGAAACGAATGAGTGAAGTAACTGATGTGGAAGGATGGAAGTATGTGAGTGATGAAGAGGATTCGGATGATAACAGTCTGCTCAAACTACCTAATAACACCTTGGTTTACGAA
The DNA here is from genome assembly GCA_035271185.1 of Lachnospiraceae bacterium. Classification (GTDB taxonomy): domain Bacteria; phylum Bacillota; class Clostridia; order Lachnospirales; family Lachnospiraceae; genus Acetatifactor. Next base: position 1,041 of record DATERV010000154.1, read on the forward strand.
ATCAGTGGCCCTATGTTTTTTGGTGTAGCAGATAAACTCTTAAAAATAAACGTAAAAAGCAGTACCAATTGTCTGATTATCAGAATGCGTAGTGTGAGTGCTATAGATGCGACTGTCATGCGCAATTTTGAAAAGCTGTATGAATCCTGTAAAAAGAAAAATGTAACCTTGATTTTTTCCCATGTAGCAGAACAACCAATGGCAATAATGAGAAAAGCAGGGTATGACATAAAGATTGGTAAGGAAAATTTTTGTGTACATATAGATGCGGCAATCAAACGTGCTGAAGATTTACAATAACTACATTTTGTTTGATGCATACGTTTTCATTAAGCGAGAGCGCGCCTGACAGATAATCAATGAATCGAATGTCAATTATAATTACCTATGAATGGAAGAACAGGAGAAAGAACGAACATGGCAGAATTTACTCCCATGATGCAGAAATATTTAGAGACAAAGCAGGAAAATCCTGATTGCATATTGTTTTACAGACTTGGAGACTTCTATGAGATGTTTTTTCAAGATGCCATTATTGCTTCGAAAGAACTGGAGATTACACTTACAGGGAAGGATTGCGGACAGGAAGAACGAGCCCCTATGTGTGGAATCCCTTATCATGCCATAGAAGGATATCTTAATAAATTAGTTGGCAAAGGCTATAAAGTAGCGATCTGTGAACAGGTTGAGGATCCCAAGCTGGCGAAAGGACTTGTGAAAAGAGAAGTAGTTCGAATTGTCACACCCGGCACTAATATAGATACTTACGCAATGGATGAAACACGAAACAGCTATTTGATGTGTATAACCTATATGCAGGCTAAGATAGGGGTTTCTTTGGCTGATGTTACCACTGGGGACTTTTTTCTAACAGAAGTGGATGATTTAAAAAAGCTGATGGATGAGTTGATCAAGTACCAACCCAAAGAGATCATATGTAATGATGCATTTTTAGTCAGTGGTATGGACATTTCGGATTTAAGAGGCAGACTGGGGATTTCTGTGAATTCTCTGGAACCTCATTTCTTTGATGATGATGCTGCAAAGAAGTGTCTGCTAAAGCATTTTCATGTGAATTCACTGGCAGGCCTTGGAATCGAAGATTTTCCGACAGGTCTGATTGCAGCAGGTGCCCTTTTACAATATTTGTATGATACACAAAAAACATCCTTAAGCCATATCAGCCATATTTATCCTTACCTGAACAGTAAATACATGCTGCTGGACAGTTCTACCAGACGAAACTTGGAATTGGCCGAAACTTTGCGCGAGAAACAAAAGAGAGGGACTCTTTTGTGGGTATTGGATAAGACCAAAACAGCCATGGGCGGTCGTATGCTCAGAAGCTATATAGAACAGCCCCTTGTGGATAAAAAGGAAATCGAACAGAGATTAGATGCTGTGGAAGAGCTTAACGGTGATTCTGTTACAAGAGATGAAATACGAGAGTATTTAAATCCAATCTATGACCTGGAGCGATTATTAGGAAGGGTTAGCTATAAAACAGCCAACCCAAGAGATCTGATTGCTTTTCGTAATTCCCTAAAGATGCTTCCTCCTATAAAAGCAGTTCTAAAATCCTACCATAAGGAAATCCTGTGTCAAATTAGGGAGGATATCGATGGACTGGAAGATATCAGCCTGCTGATTGAAAATGCAATAGAAGAAGAACCGCCTATTTCCATTAGAGAAGGTGGTATGATAAAAGAAGGTTTTGATGAAGACATTGATAAGCTGCGGAGTGCAAAGAGGGACGGAAAAAAGTGGCTCGCAGAATTGGAAAATGAAGACAGGGAAAGAACCGGGATAAAGAACCTTAAAATTAAATATAACAAAATATTCGGCTATTATTTTGAAGTAACGAATTCTTATGCGTCAATGGTACCAGATGATTATATGAGAAAACAGACCTTGGCTAATGCAGAAAGATATACAACACCAAGGTTAAAAGAGCTAGAAGATACTATTCTCAATGCAGAAGATAAATTATGTACATTAGAATATGATTTATTCGGTAAGATAAGAGATTCTATTGCTCTAGAGATAGAACGAATTCAGAAGACAGCTAAGGCAATTGCCAGACTAGATGTGTTTTCTTCCTTATCGCTTACAGCGGAACGAAGGAATTATGTTCGTCCAAAGCTGAATGAAAAAGGGGTTATTGATATTAAGGACGGCAGACATCCCGTTGTGGAGAAGATGATTGATAACGATTTGTTTATTTCTAACGATACCTATCTGGATAACGGAAATCATTGTATCTCCATCATAACGGGTCCTAATATGGCTGGTAAGTCTACCTACATGAGACAAGCAGCGCTGATTGTGCTTATGGCTCAGATTGGCAGTTTTGTACCGGCTAAAAGGGCTAATATTGGTATAGTGGACCGTATTTTTACAAGAGTAGGGGCATCAGATGATTTAGCAAGTGGACAGTCAACCTTTATGGTTGAGATGAATGAAGTAGCCAATATTTTGAGAAATGCCACATCTAAAAGCTTATTGATATTGGATGAAATTGGAAGAGGTACCTCTACCTTTGATGGGTTATCTATTGCCTGGGCAGTCATCGAACATATCAGCAATAGAAAACTGCTGGGCGCTAAAACCCTGTTTGCCACACATTATCATGAACTGACAGAGTTGGAAGGTAAAATGAGTAATGTGAATAATTACTGTATTGCTGTGAAAGAATGCGGCGATGATATTGTCTTTTTGAGGAAGATTGTGAAAGGTGGAGCAGATAAAAGCTATGGGATTCAGGTGGCTAAGCTGGCCGGTGTACCAGACATGGTCATTGACAGAGCAAACGAGATTGTAAACCAGCTTTCTGATAATGATATAACAGAAAAGGTACAAAATATTGCAGTTGATTTAAAAAGTGATGGGAAAATAAAAAAACTGGAGCATTTTGATGAAGTAGATTTGGCACAGATGTCCTTATTTGATACAGTTACAGATGAGGATGTAATCAAAGAATTGCGGGATACGGATATCAGCAATATCACCCCATTGGACGCACTGAACACCTTATACAGACTACAGAATAAGTTGAATAACAGATGGCAGAATGTGTGATGAATGAATCCTCATTCAAGTAATGAAGAAGGTAGAAAGGATTTAGCATGGCAAAAATTCAGGTTTTAGATTCCGGAACAATTGACAAAATTGCTGCCGGTGAAGTGGTAGAACGACCATCCAGTGTAGTGAAGGAACTGGTTGAAAATGCTGTAGATGCCAATGCAAAAGCCATTACAGTAGAGATTAAGGATGGAGGTATTTCTCTCATCAGAGTAACAGATAATGGCAGTGGTATTGAAACCTCTCAGGTGAGAAATGCTTTTTTAAGACATGCAACAAGTAAAATCACTTCCGTACAGGATTTGGAGAGTGTCAAAAGCCTGGGGTTTCGAGGGGAAGCACTATCCAGTATTTGCGCAGTTGCAAAAGTAGAATTGATAACCAAAACAAAAGAGGCACTAACAGGAATCCGCTATTTATGTGAGGGCGCTAATGAAAAGGAATACTCAGAAGTTGGTGCACCCGAAGGTACTACTATTCTAGTGCGAAATCTTTTTTTTAATACTCCAGTCAGAAGAAAGTTCTTGAAGCAGCCTCAGACAGAAGGGGGCTATATCATTGATTTGATGGAACACATGGCTCTTTCAAGGCCTGATGTTTCATTCAAGCTGGTTGTCAATGGTCAGGTGAAGTTTCATACATCAGGGAATGGGAATCTGAAGGAGGTCATCTATCGAATCTATGGTAGAGAAACTGCAGCTAACCTGATAGAAATAGATACCAGTGAATTCGGTTTAGGAATCACAGGATACCTTGGCAAACCTGTTCTGAACCGTTCGAACCGTAATTTTGAAAATTATTATATCAACGGCAGATATATTAAAAGCTCTCTTTTATCGAAAGCCATTGAAGACGGCTATAGTCAATATCTGATGCAGCATAAATTTCCGTTTGTAGTATTACATTTTCAGGTAGACACTCAGCTGATAGATGTGAATGTGCATCCCACTAAGATGGATGTGCGTTTTACAAGAGGTGATATGATTTTTGATTACACTGCTAAGATGATAATGGAATCATTGAAAAAAAGAGAAATGATTCCTGAGGTTATGCTGGAAGAAAGGGAGATAAATACACAAACTGATACAGTAAGGATAAAAGAATCTGTACCGGAACCGTTTGAACATGCAAGGACAAAGCAGTTTCAGGTTGAAGAAGAGATGAAATATGAATCTGAAGGTATAAAAGTTCAGGAAATCATGCAGAATCCTGTGTGGAACAGAGTGATTGGGAATCCACAAAGAAATGGGAACATACCAAAGGAAGAGATGCATAACAATGTGATAAAAAAACAGGATACAGTAATCATTGAAAAAGTTGTTCAAATGGATATCTTTGAGGATAAACTACTGACAAAAGAGAACAGGGATGAATATAGAATTTTAGGTCAGGTTTTTGATACTTATTGGATTATAGCATTTCATGATAAAATGTTTATTGTGGACCAGCATGCTGCTCATGAAAAGGTCAAATATGAAAGACTTCTAAAACAGTTTCGTGAAAAATGTATTGTCACACAAAGCCTAAATCCACCAATTGTGGTGACGCTTTCTGCCAAAGAAGAACAGGTGATGGAAAAATATAAGGATGTTTTCTTAAGTCTTGGATTTGAAGTGGAAAGTTTTGAAGGAAGAGAATATGCATTAAGAGGCGTGCCCACTGATTTGTATGGTTGTAACGAAAAAGAACTCTTCCTAGAAATATTGGATGAGTTGATAGATGGACCTATGTTCAAAGGACTTACAGTCATAGAAGAGAGATTGGCATCCATGGCCTGTAAAGCAGCTGTAAAAGGAAACAATGCCATGTCCAAGCAGGAGATGGAAGTCCTGATTGATGAGTTATTATCACTGGAGAATCCATACAACTGTCCTCACGGTCGTCCGACTATTATATCTATGAGTAAGTTTGAAATAGAAAAGAAATTTAAAAGAATTGTGTAAGGATGGTTATGGAAAAGAAAAAAGAACTGCTTATTTTAACAGGTCCTACCGCTGTAGGGAAATCCAGATTATCCATTCAGCTTGCACAGTCAGTCAATGGAGAGATTATTTCTGCTGATTCCATGCAGGTATACAGGCATATGGATATTGGGTCAGCGAAGATCAGAAAAGAGGAAATGCAGGGTGTCCCCCATCATATGATTGATATTTTGAAACCATGGGAAGAGTTTAATGTGGTAACTTTTCAGAAAAAGTGTAAAGAGATCATGGCGGATATCTATCAAAGAGGTCATATTCCTATTTTAGTGGGTGGAACTGGTTTTTATATTCAGTCAGTTTTGTATGACATCGATTTTACGGAAACCATGGAAGACACAGCCTATAGGGAAGAACTACTACAGCAATCAAGAAAAAAAGGGGAACAATTCTTACATGATATGCTGCGAAAAGTAGACTCGGTGTCAGCAGACCTCATACACATGAATAATGTAAAGAGGGTAATCAGAGCATTAGAGTACTATCATCAGACAGGCGAATGTATTTCACAGCATAACGAAGAGGAAAGAAAAAAAACAAGCAAATTTGCATCCTGCTATTTTGTCTTACATGATGACAGAGATAAGATATATAAAAATATAGACAAACGTGTGGATGAAATGATTTTGCTTGGACTTGAAGAAGAAGTCAAAACGCTCCTAGAGATGGGATGCAAAAAGGAAATGGTCTCCATGCAGGGACTTGGATATAAGGAGATAATTTCCTATCTTGCAGGCGAATGCAGTATGGAAGAAGCTATTATTAAAATTAAGCTTGAAACCAGACATTTTGCCAAGAGACAGATTACATGGTTTAAGCGGGAAAAAGATGTAATTTGGCTGAATAAGCCGGATTTTGATTATGATGATGCAAAAATACTATCGTATATGAAAGATAAGATGCAGGAGAATATGGAAAATGAGTTTTGAGTTAGAACATATGTATAAAGAATTGGGTATTTCTGATGAGGTCTATCAACTTGGTAATTCTATTATAAAAAAGCTGGAACTACGTTTCAATGAAATAGATCAAAATGCAGAATACAATCAGTTGAAAGTACTTAATGCATTGCAAAAACATCATGTGAGTGAAGCCTGCCTATTGGGAACCACAGGTTACGGATACAATGATTTTGGAAGGGAAACTTTAGAGAAGGTATATGCTACTATTTTCCATACAGAAGATGCTCTGGTTCGCCCACAGATTACCTGTGGAACCCATGCTCTTGCTCTTGCTTTGATGAGCAATTTAAGACCAGGAGATGAATTATTGTCACCGGTGGGGAAACCTTATGATACTTTGGAAGAAGTGATTGGTATCCGCCCTTCCAAGGGTTCCTTAAAGGAATATGGAATCAGCTACAGACAAGTGGATCTTTTAGAGAATGGTGGTTTTGATTTTGAAAAAATCAGGGATAATATAAATGAAAAAACCAAACTGGTTACCATTCAACGTTCCAAGGGATATCAGACAAGACCTACGCTTTCTGTAAAAAGAATTGGCGAATTGATTTCATTTGTAAAAGAAATCAAACCGGATGTCATCTGTATGGTAGATAATTGTTACGGAGAATTTGTAGAAAGAATGGAGCCTTCTGATGTAGGAGCAGACATGGTAGTTGGGTCTCTGATCAAGAATCCAGGAGGTGGCCTTGCTCCTATAGGCGGTTATATTGCAGGAACAAAGGAGTGTGTAGAGAACTGTGCCTATAGACTTACTTCCCCCGGACTTGGTAAAGAGGTTGGCGCATCCTTAGGTGCACTAAGTTCCTTTTATCAAGGTATATTTCTGGCACCAACTGTTACTGCCAGTGCACTAAAGGGGGCCATTTTTGCTGCTAATATCTATGAA
>DATERV010000155.1:0-16369 GCA_035271185.1 Lachnospiraceae bacterium
CTTGACTGTAATTACAAAATTACAATTAACAACAAGAATAAGAATATGACAGAACTTCGTGATAAAGTGCTGATTGCTAAGAAGGAGGATGGATTCAATAACTTCCGTAAAATATACAATGACATCATTGAAGAGAAGATATTAGAAGGAAGACAGGGGATTGAGCAGGAGAGGTACCTGACTATTACCATTGAGAGAAAGAATTTTGAGGAAGCAAAGGCACAGTTTGCTACATTAGAGGCAACCATACACAAGGCTTTTATTGAGCTTGGAGCTGAGATAATTCCTTTATCCGGAAATGAGAGACTTCGTGTTCTTTATGATTATTATCATTTAGGAGATGAGGGAAGTTTTGATTTCGATATTAAACAGGCAAAGAAGGTTGGAAGTGATTTTAAGAATGATCTTTGTAATGGCATGATTAAGTATTTCCCAGATCATTTTGAAGATGAGAGTAAATTCTGTAAGGCACTTTTTATTAAAAAGTATCCGAGCAGTCTCTCAGACCGTTTTATCAATGAAATTACTTCTCTACCGGTGCACTCCATCACAAGTATTGATGTAGTGCCAGTGCCAAAGGATTTAATCACAAAAATACTTCAGAAAAAATACTTGGGTATTGAATCAGACATTATCAAACAGCAAAGAGTACGTAATAAGAACAATGATTTTTCCTCTGAAATCTCTTATGCAAAGAGAACAGAAAAGAAAGAGATTGAAGCTATTATGGATGATGTGCGTGAGAATGATCAGTGTCTATTTTATGTGGCAGTAACCATTATTTTGATGGCTGATAGTAAGAAGGAACTTGATAGTATATGCGAAACAGTTGAGACCATAGGAAAGCGTAATAGCTGCACGATTGATACACATTATTTGAAGCAGAGAGAGGCGCTCAATACAGCTCTACCGATTGGAGTACGACAGGTTGAAACAATGCGAACACTACTTACACAGTCATTGGCGGTTCTGATGCCATTTAATGTTCAGGAGCTCAACGATACCACCGGTAATTATTATGGTATCAATCAGATTTCTAAGAATGTAAATATTGGTAATCGTAAGAAGCTGATTAATGGTAATGGATTTGTATTTGGAGTACCTGGGTCAGGAAAATCTTTTTTTAGTAAGATGGAAATGGGGTCAGTATTTCTATCAGGAAATGATGAGATAATTGTTATAGATCCCATGAATGAGTACTTTGACATAGCTGAAACTTATGGAGGAACCGTGGTAAATATGTCAACATACACGGATAACTATGTGAATCCTTTGGAACTGGATGTGTGGAGCCTTGATCCAAATGACTCCAAGGGCATGGTAAGAGAAAAAGGAGAGTTTATGCTTGGTCTTTGCGAACAGTGTATCGGTGACAGCTTAAATTCACGTCAAAAGTCAATCATTGACCGATGTGTAAGAAAGCTATATACCGACATTGCTAGAAGTAAGGAAAAGTATATCCCTGTTATGACAGATTTCTATGAGTTACTTTTGGCTCAGCCAGAGGAAGAAGCGAAAGACATTGCATTATCGCTTGAGTTATTCGTAGCAGGCTCTTTAAATATCTTCAACCACCAGACAAATGTGGATGTAGATAATAGGTTTACTGTTTATGGTATTAGAGATCTAGGTGCTGAGTTAAGTCCTATCACAATGCTTGTTATGATGGAATCAATTCAGCAGAAAATCGTTGAAAATGGACAGAAGGGTAAGGCAACATGGCTCTATATTGATGAGTTTCATGTGCTCCTAAATTCAGAGTATTCAGCTAAGTATTTGCAGCAGCTCTGGAAGAAGGTAAGAAAGCAAGGTGGACTTTGTACTGGCATTACGCAGAATGTCGTTGATTTGCTTCAAAACTACACAGCAACTACAATGCTTGCTAACTCAGAGTTCATAGCACTTCTTAAACAAGCTAATACTGATAGCTCTAGAATGGCAGAGGTAATTGGGGTGTCTGAGGCGCAGCTTCGATTTGTTACAAATACTTCATCCGGAATGGGATTGATTAAGTGTGGTGCGGTTGTTATTCCTTTTGATAACCAGATAAGTAAGGATACAGATCTTTATCGACTTTATAATACCAATATCCATGAGATAATCGAGAATTCTCGATTATCTCATTTATCAAAACCTTAATATTATCCAAACTTAGAGCTATAGCGGCTGAAATAATTTGATAGACAACTTTAAAGGTTTGGATTTTATTTACCATGGTATGATTTATCCAAAGAAAAAAGGAGGTTATCATACCATGGATTTAACAAATTTACGAGAACATCATGAAGAACTAATTAATCACATGAAAGATTCCGGATATTCAATGAGCTGTATTTATATGTACAAGCATCAAATACGTGAAATTTTGGAATTAGACATTGATTCATGGACTTCATACAAGGACATTTATCTATACTTTGAGCGTGTTTCCACAAATAAAAAAGATTTAAAATGGAGACGCTCTGTTATTGGCGGAATCGAACATTTTGATTTACACCACTTATTCCCTGATAGGCGACGGATATGTTCTTTTATTGAACCTAGGGGTGCATACTATTTTCTTAATCCTGAATTTCAACTACTGATTGATCATTACAAAGCTTATGCTGAAAAAGCAGGAAAAACCAAAGAAACAACCATTGATAATGAAAGTCACGGTGGTGCTACTTTCCTTTATCATTTGCAGCAACAAGGATGCTCTAATTTAGAATCAGTAACAGAAAGTGATGTATTATCCTACTTCCTTGATGAATCTGGTGCACTAATTCGAACCGCAGGATGTTGTAAAAATGTCAGAGCCGTACTTAAGGCAGGGCTTGAAATAAACAAATCTGCATGTGAAAGAGTTTTATTATTTCTTCCATGTTTAACGGAGCACCGAAAAAATATCCAAGTACTTACCGATGAAGAGGTTGAAAAGATAAAGCAACTACTGAATTCTGACTGTCTGTCAATGAGGGATAATGCTATTCTATATCTTCTGCTATATACAGGCTTAAGAGGAATCGATATCGTCAATCTTACTCTTCAATCCATTGATTGGAACAGAGACTGCATTAGACTTGTCCAGTCTAAAACAAAGGCAGCAATGGAGCTTCCATTATTGCCAAGTATAGGAAACGCCTTATATGATTATATCCTTAATGAACGTCCCAACTGTGATTATCAAACGATCTTTATATCAGAAGTTGTGCCTTATGAACCGTTAAAAGTACAAACTATACGATGGATTGTCCGTAAAGCATTTAAGTTGGCAAAAATACGTATGAATAAAGGCGATAGAATTGGTACTCATTTATTCCGTCACAATATAACTTCAAAGTTACTTGAAAACGAAACTGCTCTGCCTGTTATATCCAATATACTGGGGCATTCCTCTCCAAGATCAGTTGAACCATACCTCCATACGGACTTTCTGCATTTAAAGGAATGTGCCTTAAGTATAAAAGAATTTCCTATGCGACAGGAGGTGTTAGACATTGACTAAGTTTATATCTAATCTGGCACCATTAATGGAGCAATACGCAAAATACAGACAAGCTTCTCAGAAGTGGAGTAGTGATTCACAGGCAAAAATGCGGTCATTTGACCGTTATTGCAAGGAACACTATCCAGAATCAGATCATTTGACACAAGAAATGGCTGATAACTATTTCAAGAAGAAATCATCCGAAACCATTAATTCAAGTAGAGAACGTTGTTCTATTGTTTCTGAATTTATTAAATATCTGCAAAGCAGAAACCTTACTGACATAAAAGTTCCAGAAAGACCTAAAAAGCAAAGAAGGACATATATTCCTCATGCCTTTACTCATGAGGAATTGAAAAACTTCTTTGATGCATGTGATAGCATCCAATGTACTCCTGGCAGACTGGATTTAAAAATCCGAAGAATTACTGTACCAGTAATTTTTCGACTGATCTACAGCACTGGAATGAGAACAGTAGAGGCACGATTATTAAAACGTGACAATGTTAATCTTTCCAATGGTATTGTAAGTATCGTTGATACAAAAGGTTATAATGAGCACTATATAGTTCTGCATGATTCTATGCTTAAACTAATTCAGGCTTACGACAAAGCAATGAACCAGTTATTGCCAGGCAGAGAATATTTTTTCTCATCCAGAAAAAAGAATCATTTTCATCAAGCCTGGCTAACAGAGAATTTTAGTATAATATGGAATTCCATAAATAGTTCTCATGCTACTGCATATGATCTTCGTCATAATTACGCTGTCGCAAATATCAATAGATGGACAGACGAAGGCTTTGATTTTTATGATAAAATCGCATATTTAAGCAAGAGTATGGGACATGTGTGCTTGGAAAGTACAAAGTACTATTATTCCATTGTTCCTGGGCTTAGCTCGATAATAGAAGACCATACACAAGAATCTTTCGACTGGATAGTTCCGGAGGTAAATGCAGATGAAGAAATCAACTAACGAAGGCGTATGCTTAGCACGTCATATATCATTTTTTGTAAATGAATATTTATCGTCCTTTTTGACAGAGAGCGAGCACACAATCAAAGCCTATAAGTATACACTCACCCTATATATCACGTATTTAGATACTGTAAAGGGTATCTCAATTAATAACTTAAAGGCGAGCTGCTTTAACCGAACAATCATTGAGGAATGGATTGTGTGGTTGAAAAATGAGCGTAATTGTTGCCCAGCAACCTGCAATAATCGCTTAGCCTGTCTGCGAGTCTTTTTAAAATACCTTGGAAGTAAAGAAATAGATTTTCTTTATTTGTACCATGAAGCCACCTTAATACCTAGATTAAAAACACCAAAAACTAAAGTTAAAGGAATGAGCAAAAATGCTGTTAAAGCATTGATGTCAGTACCTGATGTTACAAGCAAAACTGGTAGAAGGGATTTGGCACTTATCATTCTTTTATATGCAACTGCATGCAGAATAGATGAAATCCTATCACTAAGGAATAAGCAAGTACACTTGAATATGGAAAAGCCATATATTTCTATCGTTGGCAAAGGAAATAAAATCAGGACAATAGGACTCCTACCAAAAGCGGTATCTCATCTCGACAAGTATATGGCAGAATTTCATGTTAATGCTCCAGATCCAGAGGCATATGTTTTTTATTCCAGAAACACTGGAATGTATGGGAAACTTACACAACCTACTGTAGGTAAAATGCTTAAGAAGCATGCCGTATGTGCACATGAGATATGTGATGAAGTTCCCATCAGTCTTCATGCACATCAAATACGACATGCTAAAGCATCACATTGGCTTGAAGATGGTATGAATATAGTTCAGATCTCACTATTGTTGGGACACGAACACCTTCAAACAACTATGGTTTACTTGGACATCACAAATGATGAGAAGGCGACTGCGTTAGCTACATTAGATGATGAAACCAGTCAAAAAGTTACACCGAAATGGAAAAACGCAGACGGTTCTCTTCTCAATCTGTGTGGATTAAGTTAGCCACAGATGATATAAAAAATCCAAACCTTTTTTGCTAAAATTCAGTGTACTGGATAGCCATACTAAAAGGTTTGGATTTTATTTTGGTTTGGATAAACGAAAAATTTGCAGAGAAGAAGCGGGAAGCGAATCTGCATAATTTTGTATAAGAGTTAGAAACTGATTGAGAGGCTGGTGTATGTTTGGTATAATTGCTAAAGATGCACTGGTCTTTAATTTGGCAAGTCAAAGAATTAAATATACATTTATCGATAAGTTTTATAAGTAGATTATTTTATTGGAGGTTCAATATGGGTTATGAATATAGAATAGCGAGCATGGATGATCTTGAAGTTATTTGGAATAAGAATATTAATGATAATTCTGGAGATAGTTGTTGGATTAATTGGAAGTCAGAATACATAGGTTATAACATCCAAAAAATGGCTTATACCTTTTGTATTGTATTAGACGGTCAACCTATAGGTGAAGGTACATTAATCGTGTCAGAAAAATGTTCAGCAATAGGTGACCGCAAAAATCTTACGAATAACAGAGACATAGGAAATATTAATGCTCTTCGCATAGCAAAAGAATATGAGGGACATGGACACATTTCAAAACTTGTAAAAATGATTGAAGCCTTTGCTAAAGAAAGCGGCATTAAAGAACTGACAATCGGTGTTGAGGCAAAAGAAACAAGGAATCTTTCGATTTATTTGCATTGGGGTTACAACGTATTTGTAATGTCTGAAATAGAGGGCGGTGAATTGGTGTTATATTACAAAAAAGCATTATAGAATGTGCTTCCAATTAGTTAATAATGTGATGCTAATCAAATTATAAAATATAGTAAATCAAAAATAGAACTTTAAAGTTGAGGTGAGTATTGTATGCATAGTAGAGTGTTTAGAAAATTATGTGTTTCGGATTTGAAAATGGTAATGCAAATGGATGAAGATTTTCGAAAGGATTTTGTATGTGAAGAAAACGTAAGAACGTTCTTATCCAACCCAATGAACTGGATTTTTGCTTGCATAGAAAATAATAGGATTATTGGCTTTGCATATGGATATGAATAAAATAGATTGAATAGTATAGGAAACATGCTATATATTCATGAAGTTGGTGTTCTACCAGAGTTTCAAAGACAAGGTGTAGGAAAACAGATTTTGTGTGGTATCAAATCTTTATGTAAACTTACTGGGATTTGCAGATTCTTCTTATTTACAGAAAAATCAAACCATGCTGCATGTGCATTGTATGAATCAACGGGCGGAGAGCCTGCCCATAACGATGATGTTTCATATTTTTTTAATGAACTTGATTAAAATAAAATTGGATTATTGAGTCGTTTCATAGATGAAAATTTTGAATAAATCAGAGGTAGAATAATGTCATTAAAAAATTTGGTATATAATTTCAGAAAAGCGGTTGAAGCTGCAAAAAAGAATAATGAACCTGGAGAGCTTTTTAGAAAATTTCCCGCTGGGCAGTGCGGTCACATAAGTGATATTTTAGCTCAATATCTTATCGACAATGGAATCAGCCCAATTATATGTGTAAATGGAACATATTATGGAGACGAGTTTGACGATAGGAATGCACATACTTGGCTTCTTGTAAATGGTTTGGTTATTGATATCACTGGAGATCAGTTCAAATTTGATGAAGAACCATTGAAATATGATATTCCTATATATATTGGACCAATGACAAAGTATTATCAGTTATTTGAAATAAATCCAGGGGGTATGCATGAACATTTCGGATTGGATTATCAATGGACTAATTATCATGAGTTAAAAACCTGGTATGAAATTATTTTATTATATTTGGAGGATTTGAGCTAAAGGTAGATAAATATAAAGAAGGGAAAAATTATGTATATTGATCTATTTATAGAGTTGAATTTGTAAGGGTATTCATATTATGGAGGATGAAGTAACCTTATAAAATTACCATATCACGAAGAGTACTAATTTGAATTGAAAGGAAGTAAAATTATGCAATATATGTTTGAAACAGAACATTTAAGAATAAGAAAATTTGAAATTGAAGATGCACAAAGTCTATATGAAAATCATTTAGAGGAAAAAGTTAAAAATTGGATACCAAATGAAAGTTATTCTGATATTGATGAGACAAAAGGAGCAATTAATTTCTATGCTGATTGTGTCAATAACAGAGATTTACCATATGTGTTAGCTGTTGAGTTAAAGGAAACAGGTGAGCTGATAGGTGATACGGGCGTAAATGAAGTTGAAGGAAAAACAGATGAGGTTGAAATAGGTTATGGGATTTGCAACAAATATAGTGGAAAAGGCTATGCTACTGAGTTGTTAAAAACAATGACCGAATTTATAGTTTCGACTTTTGGAATGAATGTTCTATATGGTCGTGTTATGCGTGGGAATAATGCTTCTGTAAGAATTCTTGAAAAGAATGGTTATAAATATGTAACAGAAGAATTCGGAGCAGAAGATGACCCTTATGGAAATGGAATGTTGATCTATAAGAAAGAATACTAATTTTCAATTTTTGGTGAATGCGGCTACTCATTATATTTAGGGATTAAGCAGGCAATTAATAGATAAGTTTTAATCTGAGGAGGAGATTATGGTACGTTTGGCAATTCTTGATGACGTAGAACAATTAGATATTTTAAATAGTGAGTTTAATGGAAAGGGTGAGACAACTCTTGAGAATATAAAAGACTCTATTTTAAACAATCAGCAGGAAGTAGTTATTGTTGCGGATGAAAACACTTTACTTGTGGGATTTATGTGTATTCAGTTGAAAAAATCATTTTGTTATGATGAATGTATGCCCGAAATCACAGAGGTTTATGTTAAGCAGGAATATAGAAAAAGAGGTATTGCTAGTGAAATGATAAACTTTGCTGAAGAATATTGTAGTAAGAACTATTCGTTACATAAATATGAGCTTCTTACCGGAAAAGATAATATCATTGCTCAATCAGTATATGACAAACTTGGATATAAAGATGAGGGAGAAATACATCTAACAAAGCGGACGAAAAATAGTAAAAATCCAATTTGATAAAGGTATACATTGGTTAAAATCAAGCGTTTTGATGTATAGATAATTAAATTTGAATTACGGAGGTGCAATATGGGAATTATTCAAGGTCTGGAGTGGACATTTGATACGGTTGCTTCTACATACGAAAAATTAAGACCAGGCTATAGTGATGAACTTTATGAAATGCTTTTTGACTATAGTTCCATTTGTCAATCTAGTAATGTGGTTGAAGTTGGAATTGGAGGCGGTCAAACAACATTGCCTATTTTGAAAACAGGGTGTAATCTTACAGCGGTAGAGTATGGGGAGCAATTTTCAAGATTGTGTAAAGATAAATTTATAAGTTATCCGAACTTTTCAGTAGTAACAAATAAATTTGAAAACACTAATTTTGAAGATGATGCATATGATTTGGTTTATTCTGCTTCAGCATTTCATTGGGTGCCAGAAGAAATTGGCTATAAAAAAGTTTTTTCGATGCTGAAAACTGGGGGAGTATTTGCACGTCTTGCAAATCAGCCTTATCGCGCCAAGGTAAATCCTGCTCTTTCAGCAGATATAGATAAAGTTTATGGGTTATATTACTATAAATTTTATAATAAAAAACAGGAAATTCCAAAAGAATATACAGAAGAACAGGCTGAAAATAGAGCGATGATTGCTGAAAAATAATGATTTACAGATATTAGTTATGCTTTATTTTATCGGGAACGGATTTTTTCTGCAAAAGAATATATTGCATTACTTGGAACATATTCAGACCATATCGCTATTAAAGAATCAATAAGAACAGAATTTTTTTCTGAAATCGAAAAAGTAATTACTAGGAATGGTGGAAGCATTACTATATCCGATACTATTGATTTGCAATTAGCAAGAAAAAGGTAATTCCAATTATTCAGTATAGACAATCGAATATTAATAACAATACATAGCCGTAAAGGATTTTTTCTCCTTAGCGGCATTTTTTATGTGGTAAGGAGGTGAGAAAATTGAAGATTAAGAAAGTCGAAGACAAACCAATGCTAATCCATACAAAGCAGAAAGCCAAGATTCATTCCCACGAGCCGAAGAATGCGGACATTAAAGGAAGCAATATTTATACAGTGAATCGAAGTCCAAAGGTTAAAGAAGCTACCATAGGTAAAGAAATGGGTAAAAAGAAAAACGCTTCTAAAGAATATAGGAAAGGAAAATCTACCTATCGAAAGAGTACGGTGCATGGTGGAGATAATGCTGGTGCGCACATTATTTCAAAGTTTCGTAAGAACCTAAAGGAATCAAATCAATCCATAAAGGTGAAGCAGACAAATCTTCATATTACAGGCAGAACTGGAGTAGTTGGTGCAAAGGCGGCTACCGACCAGATGGAAGGTGGTCAGGAAATGCAGCAGGCAGCTTATTTGGCACATGAAGCATTTCGTCCTGTGATAGGAACAGCGTCAAGGGGTGCTAAAGTATTCAAAAAGCAATTAATAGAGCAGAAACGTAAGATTAAGAAGGTGGAATCAGGGAAGAAAATTGCAAAGAAATCTGCAAATAAGGCTACCAAGGATGCAGTAAAGGGAACTGCTAAGAAAGCAACGAAGGAAACAGCAAAGAAGGTTTCAAAGCTTGCAGCAAAAACAGCAGCCACAGCAACAACATCAGCGGCAGGAAGTGTGGGTGGTCCGGCTGGTATAGCAATTGGAATGGCTGCCGGATATGCTTCTGGAGTGGCAATTGAAAGAAAAGATACACAAATGGCGAATAGAAACCGAAAACTGGCATTTTTTCTTGATAAGATGAAGGCGCAAGAAAATCAACAGGATAGTATAGTAAAGCTAATGAAAGACCTGATTACAAGAAGAGCTTTACTGTGGATTAAGACAGTGGCACCAGTTATTGGATTGGTGCTTTTACTATTGGTTCTTGTTGTTGCAATGATTACAATTCCTGTGATAGCTGTGGTTGCAGTGATTTATAACTCGCCATTTGCCCTATTTCTTCCCCCGCTTGAAGCCGGCGACACGGTTCAGACGGTGGCAAGCGCATATGTGGCTGAGTTCAACCGAGATGTAAATACACTTGCAAATGACCATACCGGATATGATGCAGGGCAGATTGTTTATGTGGATTATGAAGGTATGGATGCCAATCCATCTAACTATTACGACATCTTAGCAGTTTATATGGTGAAGTATGGTGTAGGTGATACGGCAACTATTATGAATTCAACTTCAAAAGATTGGTTACAGTCAGTAGTCACTGATATGTGTTCCTATACAACATCTACAGGTTCTGAAACAGAGAACGTTACAAATGATGATGGAACAACTACCACGACGACCACTACTTATCTTTATGTGAATGTAACTTTGAAGTCCTATCAGGATATGATTTCCGAGTATGGATTTAATAGTGACGAAGTGGAAATGTTAGAAGAAATTATGAGTCCGGAATACTTGTCCATGCTAGGATGGAATGATGGTGGAGGTGGAGGAGATCCAGGTGTTAGTTCCTTAACAGAGACAGAAATCAATTCCATTTTGTCAGGTATTATGGAAAACTCACAAAAGGCTGTTTGTTCTTATGCACTTCATAAAGTAGGGTATCCTTACAGCCAGGATTTGCGTGATAGTGGGTATTATTATGATTGCAGTTCACTTGCCTTTTATTCATGGCAATGTGCTGGAGTCAATATTAGCAATGGAGGTGCAACAACAGCATCGGCAGAAGGTCAGAGACTGGATGAAGCAGGACAGACAGTCTCGTTTGACGAAATGCAGCCAGGAGATTTGATTTTCTATAGTTATACAAATAACGGAAGATATAAGAATATCAGTCATGTTGCAATCTATGTAGGTGGTGGCAAGGTAGTGGAAGCAAGAAGTGAAGAATATGGGGTGGTTTACAGGGATGTTCCGAATATCGGAAGTATAGTATTCATCGGTAGACCATAGGAACATATTATTATGTAGGAAAAGGTAGAGCCAATGCGGTTCTGCCTTTTTAGATTGGAGGCAATTATGGAAATAAATGAGATTATTCTTGTAACAGAGAATCGAAAGGGTACAGAGACAAATGCACTTATGACCTTTCATGATTACATCATATTCGCAAAAAATGAGGAATCGGGTACCCAGCTTGAATTAGCGGAACATATGGTGGGTTTAGGAAGAACGGTTGGAAATGAGAAAGAATGGACAGAGGTTTTTCATGCTGCAAATAAATCAATTTCTGCGAGATACTGTATGGATGAAAAGCAGTTGGCAAAGTTCTTACAAGGATATTATAACAGTACGGATCAGACATGGAGATTTGATTCAGAAATGTGTAGTAAGGTGTGTTTGGAAAAACTTATTGTATTAGGTATTGATACTAGAGGCTTGCGCCTTAGCACAGGATTTAATTATGAAGTGCAGGAAACAAGATTTGAGCAGGGACAGATTCTTCATAACTTTAACGGTAATGATTACAGGGTGATGGAGAAGTTGTCAGCAAGAAATCTGCTTTTAATGGATGTGAATACAGGGAACTTCTCGGTGGCAGCAGGAGTTGATTTGTATATGAGATATCCAAAAGAACAAGAACCAAGTGCAGCAAATAGCACCTATGGTATTGAATGGGGACATGGAATTTACCTTTCAGCGACACCATCAACCATTGATTTTCGTTATATTAGACAGGAGTATGGAACACCTGAAAGAATAGAAGACTTAGCAAGCTATAGAAATATGCTGGAGAACAAGTTCAAACAGTATCAAAAAATGTCAAAGGATAATTTACTATCTTCTGATATTAAGAGTGTTGTTACTAATGCCATGTATGAAGAATTTGGTACAGGAAAACCAGATACTTTTATGGAAAGACTGGAGTCGGGTAGATATGATGATGGTTTTAATGGTACGAGAAAATCAGAGAAGGCAAAGGTGATCTAGATTGTTAAAATCATATGAAATTGAGATTAAAGAAGTACTTTGCAGGGTACAGAAGGTAGAAGCAGAATCAGTTGGTGAAGCAATTGATAAGGCAATGGGGATGTACTACGGACAGGAAATCATCCTTGATGCAGAAGATATGCAAGGTGTAGATTTTATGCCTATGGAAAAACAAAATGAAAAGAGCAGATAATGGAGGAGCGTTTATGAACAAAGAAGGAAAAGTGATTATAAAAAATATGGAGTTTCTATTAAAAGAGCTTCATAAGGAATGGGATAGAACAGGAGAAATAAAAGCGAATGTGGCGATTTCTTTTGAAGAGATTGAGAATATTCGTAAAAAGCTGATTGAAAGAATTTTAATTGTACAGGATGCTGCTGAAAATGAAAGTATGTCTTTTAATGAATGCATTCAGTTATCAAAAGAATGTTATGTGCTTTTAAGAATGATTAAAAAAATTAAATTGGAAGAAGAAAAAGCAAATAAGAAGGGCATAGACATGGAAATTTCAGTACCAATGGATAAAGAGGAGCTGAAATATTACAAAGAGATATTTAAAGAAGATTGTAAATAGCAGCATGGGAAGGAGTGAATAGAATGAGTGTAGATTACAAAGTTCAAGCGATCTATGATTCTGAAATCCAGGATGTAACAGGTTCAGCCAAGAAATGGCAGGATGTTTTAAAGCTTGCAGGACAGCTTTATCGATATGAATTTGATAACATTATCATGGTACATGCTCAACATCCACATTCTACACTGATTGCTGATTACGACACATGGAAAAAAGTTGGAAGGTATGTAAAAAGGGGAAGTAAAGGTATTGCTATCTTCCCCTCAAGAGCATTAAATCCATATATGAGATATGTGTTTGATATCGGTGATACAGGAGGAAGAGATAAGAAACTGACATGGGATTTTGAAGGTGATAATCTTAATAATTACATTGATTTCTTAATTTCTGAAGGACAGTTAGAACAGCTTGAAGAAACAGACAGGGGCAGTATGAAAATTGCTCTAAAAATGTTTACAGGAACAAATGTTTGGGGTATAATAAGAACAGATTTTGAGGACAGACTCTCAGAATTGACCCAGCTAACAGGTAGTGTGATAAAGGAATTTAACGAAAAACGCGAGGGCTTACAGCCGAATAGTGCTGATATGGAAGATTTAATATATCGTAGCATTATGTATGTTGTAGGTACGAGATGTGGATTTGACTTATCTGTGCAAGAACAAGATTTTAGTCAGATTGTAAACATCAAGGATGAAGAGATAGTTTACCGTCTTGGTTCTCTCGTATGCGATGTCTCCTGTAGTGTTCTTAGAGAATTTAGTAGAAACTTAAAGACCATTGAAAAACAGACAAACATGTCTGCTGAAAGGAGAATAGCATATGGTAGCAGAAATGACTTATCACGAAGTGGACGGTCTGCTGTATCCGGATATTCAGATGCCGGAAGAGCAGGAGAAGAACTTAATGAATTTGGGCAAATACGGAAGAATGGCAATGAATTATCTCAAGGAGAACGAGAGGAGTCGATACAACTCCCTTTACCGCTTTGGGAAGTTGGACGAGAAGATGCATCAGGTGGAAGTGGAAGCCAACGAGTTGTTGGATCAGTTGATGGAGCAATATCTGCTGAAACACAGACCAGAGAATCCGTCATCAACCATGGAGATGTGGAAACTGAGAGAACAGGCGAAGATGCAGGCAGAGGAAGTGGTGCTACATCAAATAGTAATGAAGTTCCATTAGAATTATCTGTAGATCAAGAATTGAATAGAGAACTGAAGGAGATTAATACCTTTGGAAAAAATGAGGAAGCAAGTCAATATGTACAGGCTTCCTTTTTTGATGCAGAAAACAGACAACTACAAAGAAAATTTACCTATGTTGAGCCAAAAAAAGAGGCAGTTGTACCACATGAATTTGTTGTACAAACACTACTTCGAGGAACTGGTTTTGTAGAGGGAATGAATCGAGTATGTAAAATCTATGAAGATGTAATAGAGGCGACAGAAAGAGCAAAGCTGATTAAGAAAGAATATGGTCAGGGAGGAGCGGGTTGGCCATTAGAAGGTTATGGTCTTCATGGTTACGATACTTTCCATGCACAAGGGTTAAGATTCCAGTGGCGTGATGCTGAAGGAGAAAAGGAAGGATATATTTCTTGGAAAGCAGTAGAAAGTGAGATTTCGGCTCTAATACTGACAGGGGAATATCATCCAGAACATCAAATTATTGATGAAATTGACATGGATGGAATACGTGAAGATGATGAAGCTATCAACACAAAATATCTTGAGACAGAATCGGAATCAGTAAAGGAAGAATTTGATGATTTTGCTATTCCAGATGAACCAGAAAGTTATCGCAGCTTCACGAAAAATGAGTTCACACTAATGACAGATGAGGAATTAGCGGAAGAAGACAGACTTGTAACCATGGCAGAGTATGGCGCAGAGATGGCAGCAGAGGTAGAAAAATTAGAAGTTATTCCAACAGACTATGCTAAAAAAAATGCAGAACTTGATGAGGATATACGAGATGCAATGGAGATTTTGATTACCGAATGCAGCTGCTATGCACCGTTCAAAGCATTTTTACAGGATATTGTTAATTCGGAGTATCTGATGATGCCAAATAAGCTAGAATTCTTATCTGACGTTGTATTAAATGGAAAAGATGTAAGAAAAGCCTATTGCAATAATCAATATGGACTTATTGAGTACACTTTGAAACCATATGAGCTTGTGATTAGTATTAAGAACCGATTTGGGGAGAGAGTAATAGAACAGACAGGCTATAGGGAACTCTATGAGGTGCTTTCTTATATGACTAAACAGCCCTATTACTGTGGTATAGATCAGAGAGAAAGACACGACGCTATGTTGCAAGTGGAAGACAAGTCTACACTACAACCAATTTATCAGAAATTTTTGAATAAATGTGAAAGTATCAAGGAGAACCGTAAAGGGCAAAAAGAAAGACAAATTGCAGGTATTCATATTTCTTCTGAAACAAAAAATGCAGGAGCGATGGATGAGGCAAAGAGAAACTTTCACTACAATCTGTGGGAAGTTCCCAAAGGTGGTGCTAAGACCAGATACAAATGGAATGTGGATGCTATCAACACTTTGAAACAAGTAGAATCAGAAAATCGACTTGCAACACCGGTGGAACAAAAGATTTTAGCAAACTATGTCGGTTGGGGTGGTTTGTCTCAGGCCTTTGACGAGAATAATGAAAGTTGGAGAACTGAATATGTGGAGATAAAAGAATTGTTATCTGATGAAGAGTACACAGCGGCAAGAGCAACTGTAAACAATGCTTTTTATACCTCTCCAGAGATTGCAAGTTGTATGAATCAGGCGTTAGTTCAGTTTGGGTTTAGAGGAGGCAATATCTTGGAGCCATCTATGGGTATTGGTAATTTCTTTGGAAGTATACCAACGCCAATGCAGAGAAGTAATCTGTATGGTGTGGAAATAGACAGTATATCTGGTAGAATTGCAAAGCAGCTTTATCAGAAAGCTAATATCAGTATTACTGGTTTTGAAAAGACTAATTATCCGGATAACTTCTTTGATGCAGTTGTAGGAAATGTTCCTTTTGGTGATTATAAAATATTCGACCCAAAGTATAACAAGTACAATTTCCGTATTCATGACTACTTTATTGCAAAGGCGTTGGATCAGGTCAGACCTGGTGGTATGGTTGCAGTCATTACTACTAAGGGAACGCTCGATAAGAGTAATCCAACCATAAGGAAATATATTGCTCAAAGAGCTGAACTTGTTGGAGCAATAAGACTTCCGAATACGGCATTTAAAGATAATGCAGGAACCGAAGTTACTGCGGATATTCTATTTCTTCAAAAGAGAGAGCGTAAGATGGATATTGAACCAGACTGGATTCATTTAGGCTATACCGAGAATGGTATTGCGGTAA
>DATERV010000156.1:0-6783 GCA_035271185.1 Lachnospiraceae bacterium
TCTAAATGAATTCCTTTTTCCCGAATCATACTGCCACCTATCTGAAATCCCTTTTCAATAGCAATACCAACGCCTTCCAAGGTAGCACCAGAAGCATTGATTAGGTCAATCAATCCCATAACGGCACATCCATTGGCAAGAAAATCATCAATAATCAAAACATGATCTAGGGGAGTCAAATATTTTTTTGAAACAATAATGTCGTAAATTCTCTTTTTGGTAAAGGATTCCACCTTGGAGGAAAATACTTCACCATCAATATTTACACTTTGCGTTTTCTTGGCAAAAACAACTGGAACATGGAAAGTTTGAGCTACAATACAAGCGATTCCGATACCAGATGCTTCTATAGTCAATATTTTATTGATTGGTTTTGAGGCAAACAGACTTTTAAACTCTTTTCCCATATCATCAAAAAGTTCTACATCCATTTGGTGATTTAGAAAACTGTCAACTTTTAAGATATTTCCTTCTTTTATAATACCATCCTTACGGATACGTTCTTCTAAAAGCTTCATATGTCCTCCAGTACACAGCTTTTTATCCTGTGTTTTGTATTCATTTTTATATAGAATGTATGTTAGCATATACAGATTAAAAATACCATAGTATTTTTTTGATAGAAAAACTAGAAAATTGTTTGCAAAATATAGTTTATCATTATATAATAACCTAGGAAATCATGCTCGAGAGCATTGTGTAAGCGATGTCTCTTTTTTTGGTTTTCAAAACAAATCATTTAGAACCGCAGAATGCGGAAAAAACGGAGGAATATTATGAAAATGAGAAAAGCATTAAGTCTTGTACTTGCTTGCATGATGGCTCTTGCCCTTGTAGCTTGTGGGGACAAAGCAGCAACTGGCAGTGATGCAGCATCTATTAAAATTGGCGTTATTCTTGTAGGTGATGAAACCGAAGGATATACCAAAGCACATATGGATGGCATTAAAGAGGCGGCTCAGGAACTTGGTATAGCTGATAACCAGATTATCTGGAAGTATAAGGTTCAGGAAGACTCTACCTGCTATGATGCAGCAGTTGACCTTGTTGGACAGGGCTGTAATGTGGTTTTTTCAAACAGCTATGGTCATCAGACCTACATGGTACAGGCTGCTCAGGAATATACTGAGGTAACTTTTGTATCTATGACAGGTGATTTTGCAGCGATCAGTGGATGTGAGAATCTCAAAAATGCATTTACCAGTGTATTTGAATCCCGTTATGTATCTGGTGTTGTTGCAGGTATGAAATTAAAAGAACTGTTAGATAATGGTACCTTAACAGCAGACGTTCAGCCCAACAGCTTTGATGCTGATGGAAACGTGAAAATCGGTTATGTTGGTGCATTCAATTATGCAGAAGTAGTTTCCGGTTATACCGCATTTTATCTTGGAATTAAGAGCATTGTTCCTAACGTTGTTATGGAAGTAATGTATACCAATTCCTGGTTTGATATTGATAAAGAAGCCGCAGCAGCTGAAGCATTGGTTGCTAATGGTTCCGTTATAATTGGGCAGCATGCCGATTCTACAGGTGCTCCTGCAGCAGTTCAGAAACTTTTGAATGATGGCACTATTTGTTATTCAATTGGTTATAATGTGGATATGCTTGAAACTGCTCCTACAGCAGCACTTACATCAGCTACCAACAACTGGTTTGTATATTATAAACACGCATTTGAATGTGTTAAGAATGGAACAAAACTAGAAGCTGACTGGGCTAAGGGATATGCAGAAAATGCAGTTGCTATAACCAAGCTAGGAGAGTCTTGTGCAGAAGGTACAGCTGATAAGGTTGCTGAAATCGAAGGAGCCTTAAAGGATGGAAGCCTACATGTATTTGATACATCTACATTTACTGTTGGTGGACAAGCAGTTACTACAGCTTCTTGTGATATGTCCTTCATGGATTGGTCTACTATGACTGCTATTTATCAGGGAGAAACAGTAGAAGCAATTAAAGATGGTTACTTCACAGAGTCAACCTTCAGAAGTGCTCCTTATTTCCAGCTTCGTATCGATGGTATTAACGAAGATACAGAACCTGTAAAATAAGTAATCTGAAATAAATGCATTGCATGAAAGAGGACTGCAAAATGTCCTCTTTTGTGCTTTTCAGGGGAAACAGAATTGTCTGCTTCTTCTGAAAAGCACAAAAAGTGAGAGAAAGGTAGGAAGTGATCCCCATGGAATGTGCCATACAACTTAAAAAGCTGACCAAAACCTTTGGAGAGGTTGTTGCAAATAAGGACGTGTCGCTGGAGATTTACAAGGGCGAAATTCTGGCATTGCTTGGCGAAAATGGTAGTGGTAAAACAACACTGCTGAATATGATTGCAGGAATCTATTACCCGGACGGAGGACAGGTATTTGTAAATGGAAAACTGGTAGAGATCCGTTCACCCAAGGATGCCTATAATCTGGGAATCGGGATGATTCATCAGCATTTTAAACTTGTGGATGTGTTTACAGCCACAGAAAATATTGCACTTGGACTTGAAAAATCCGAGAGATTTGATTTGAGGGTGATTAAAAAGAAAGCCCAGGCAATCTGTAATAAATATCATTTTGATATGGATTTTGACCAGAAGGTATATGCTATGAGCGTGTCTCAAAAGCAGACACTGGAAATCATAAAAGTACTGTATAGAGGGGCGGATATACTGATTTTGGATGAGCCAACTGCAGTACTGACGCCTCAGGAGACAGGAAAACTGTTTGAAGTGATGCGCAATATGAAGAATGATGGCAAGTCAGTTGTTATCATTACCCATAAATTACATGAAGTACTTGCGATCTCTGACAGAGTAAGTATTTTAAGGAAGGGTGAATATGTTGGAACAGTTGACACCAAGGATGCCAATGAGTCATTACTTACCGAAATGATGGTTGGTAAAAAGGTAGCCCTCAACATCGAAAGACCTGTGCCTAAAAATCCTATAAAACGTCTGGAAGTAAGAAATCTGTCCGTGGTAAATGAGGATGGTATTCATGCAATAGAGGGTGTTTCTTTTGATGCCTATGGTGGTGAGATACTGGGTATTGCCGGTGTTTCAGGAAATGGACAAAAGGAACTGTTAGAGGCAATTGCAGGTTTGCAGCCTGCTATAGCAGGTAGCAGCATCAAGTTCTATAATACCAATGATACAGAAAAATCACCTATGGATGTCATCGGTAAAAACCCAAAAGTAATCAGAAGTGCGGGTATTCATATGTCCTTTGTCCCGGAAGACAGACTGGGAATGGGACTGGTTGGCTCAATGGACATGACCGGCAATATGATGTTAAAGAGTTATGAAAGTGGAAAATCTTTTTTTATTGATAGGAAAAAGCCAAAGGATCTGGCTGAGCAGATTAAAGAGGAATTGGATGTAGTAACACCGGGAATCAATACTCCTGTATCCAGGTTATCTGGTGGCAATGTTCAAAAAGTATTGGTAGGGCGTGAGATTGCTGCATCTCCTGTGGTTCTCATGACAGCATATGCCGTGAGGGGGCTTGATATTAATACTTCATATACGATATATGATTTGTTAAATAAGCAAAAGGAAAAAGGTGTAGCAGTTATCTATGTAGGAGAGGATCTGGATGTACTGTTGGAACTTTGTGATAAAATTATGGTACTTTGTGGCGGCAGGGTGAATGGCATGCTAGATGGACAGAAGGCAACCAAGGAGGAAGTAGGACTGTTAATGACCAGACTTAAGACAGAAGCGGATCCTACAAAGAAGGAAGACCAGACAGGAGGTGAACAGGCATGAGTTTTGGCAAAAAAAGAGAACCTTTATTTAGAATTGTAAAGCGTGACGGTGCATCTTTTCAGAAAAAAGTTGTTGTAAGGGCGCTTGCTATTTTGCTTGCTTTAGTTATTGATGCATTGTTCATTTTCTTTGTAACAGGCTTAAATCCGTTCTCTGTATATGGGGTTATGATTCAGGGAACCTTTGGAACAAGTGTCCGTTTTTCCTGGGCAATGCGTGATCTGGTATCACTGCTCTGTATCGGTATTGCTCTTGCACCGGCATTCAAAATGAAGTTCTGGAATATTGGTGCAGAAGGTCAGGTACTGATGGGAGGCCTGCTTACAGCATTAATTATGGTTTATTGGGGCAATATTTTACCGGCACCAATTCTATTTGCTGTTATGTTAGCTGCCAGTATAACAGTTGGTGCCATCTGGGGCTTGATACCGGCATTTTTCAAAGCAAAGTTTAAAACCAATGAGACATTATTTACATTGATGATGAATTATGTTGCTACTAGCTTTGTGGCATGTACAGTGAATATTTTAAGAGGTAAAGCGTCCAGCTTAGGAGTACTAAACATGAGTACAAAAGCAGGATGGTTTTCTCGATTTTTGGGACAACGTTATAATATCAATATCTTGGTAGTACTTCTTCTGACATTTGGTATGTATTTTTATCTGAAGTATACCAAGCATGGATATGAAATCAGTGTAGTTGGGGAATCAGAGAATACAGCCCGTTATGCAGGAATTAATGTTGGGAAAGTCATTATGCGTACTATGTTGATTTCCGGTGCAATCTGTGGGCTTTGCGGATTCTTAATTGTATGTGGTAGGGATCAGACAATTTCTACTTCCACAGCAGGTGGAAATGGATTTACTGCAATTATTGTAGCTTGGCTTGCTAAGTTTAATACTTTCTATATGGCTTTGATTTCATTCCTTTTGGTTTTCCTTGATAAGGGAGCCGGAGAAATAGCATCCGCTTATGGATTAAACGATTTTGCAGCTTCTATCATTTCAGGCATTATCCTTTTCTGCATTTTGGGAAGTGAATTCTTTATCAATTATAGAATGATTTTTAGAGGTAATAACCAGAAGGGGGTAGAGTGATATGAGTAGCTTAATTGCTTGGATTATGCGTGCGATTCCTTTTGGAACAATTATTATGTATGGAGCTATGGGTGAAACCGTCACTGAAAAATCAGGTAATTTGAATCTTGGTGTACCGGGGGTTATGTATCTCGGCGGTTTTGCAGGATTTGCTAGTGCATTCTATTATGAAAACAATTTTACAAATCCAGACCCTGTAATCTGCGTCATTATTTCGCTTATTTGTTGTATTCTGGCTTCTATGGGGGGCGGATTGATATACAGTTTCCTGACCATATCACTTCGTGCAAATCAGAATGTGACTGGACTTGCTCTCACCACCTTTGGTATGGGTATTGCTAACTTCTTCGGCGTATTCATTTTAAATGGTAAGAGCTATACTGCTGCACCTTTGGCAAACAGTGCTTTTTCAGCTAAGATTCCGGTTTTATCCCAAAACTTTGGGGTAATCAGTCAAACTCTTTTTAGCTATGGCTTTTTAACTTATTTTGCCATTGCACTGGCTATTATACTTCACATTTTTATGAATAAGACTAAAAGCGGACTAAACTTACGGGCTGTGGGAGAAAATCCCGCAACAGCTGATGCGGCCGGCATAAATGTCACAAAATACAAGTATCTTGCTACATGCTTAGGCTCAGGATTATCAGGTATTGGTGGTCTGTTTTATGTACTGGATTATAATCAGGGTATTTGGGCAACCACAGGACAGATTGAAGCATTGGGTTGGCTTGCTGTAGCACTGGTTATCTTTACCACATGGAAACCCTTGAATACTATATGGGGGGCTTATCTTTTTGGCATTTTGTACTGGTTGTACCAGTTCTTACCAAGCCTCCTTGGTATAACAGTGGCAGGCTATATGACTGATCTGGTTCAGATGGTACCTTATGTGGTTACCATTGTAGTACTGGTGGTTATCAGCCTGAGAAAGAAAAAAGAGAATCAGCCTCCGGCTAACTTGGGGCTGGCCTACTTCCGTGAAGAAAGATAAGGATTGTTTTTCATTGGACAATGTATTATACTAAATTTTAGTAATTATATTTGAATTAAGGATGGTAATCATATGGCATTATTAGATCAATGGAGAGAAACAGCGTATTCTGAGACAGCTGATAAGAAGACGCTTCAACAACTTTGGGCAGTCTATTTCAGGGAAGAGAAGAATATTTATGCTCAGTTATTGCAAAACCCGGATACCGTTGAAAAAGGAACGGTAAAGGAATTGGCTGAGAAGTATGAAGTAAAGGTTTTAACTATGGTAGGATTTCTGGATGGTATTAATGACAGCCTTGTAACTCCCAATCCAATTGAAGAAATGGAAGAGGATACAGAGGTATCCCTTGAATTTGATAAAGACAAACTCTATAAGAATATGGTTGCTGCGGAAGCAGACTGGCTCTATAACTTAGAGGAGTGGAATGCTATTTTTGATGAAGATACGAAAAAGGCACTCTATAAGGAACAAAGATCTTCTACCACAATTTATAAAGAACCTAAGGTTTATCCCAATGATCCCTGCACATGTGGAAGTGGAAAGAAGTATAAAAAGTGTTGCGGTAAAAACGCATAAATAATGTTGAAAGCCATGAGTTATGCTCATGGCTTTTATTGTTCGCCCAGCATGGGCAAAGAAACAGCGTTGAAAACATCCTGTCCTATGGATACCGTTTATCGTATGCAGGACGGTAAAATTTTGAAAAAAGAATAAATTCACTTTACAGTGAGTAGAAAATGCGCTAGAATACTTTCTATAAGAATATGACAATACCTTGAAGAGAAGAGTAAGATAAAGCTAAGTATCAGAGAAGGGTACCTGGGAAACCGGTGGTGTGAGTACCCCTGCGAGTGCATTATCTGAAGACCACCTCTGAGTGACTCCAATAAAGTCCGTACAGCCCTCGTTACGGGTTAATGAGCGGTCTT
>DATERV010000157.1:0-4766 GCA_035271185.1 Lachnospiraceae bacterium
AGCGATGCCTTCCGGTCAATGTAGGAAACCATCAGGTCTTCCATGGGAGCATCTCCAAATTCAACCTTAATCTTGTATTTGCTAACACTCTTCACATTGCGCGCCACAGCATCTTTACCGGCATCGCTAACAATTGCTTCCGTCTGTTCTACTATCAAAAAATCCTCTCCTTCTCTTGTAAAAACGGAGACAGCTTTATAAATATCATAGTGATATGTGTGGCATCGAAGCTGCCACACTACCGCAAATCAGAACAAATGTAAACAATTTGTCTTCATCTGATCCTAATTTTGCGTAACAAAAAACCGCTCTCCACAGCTAACAAAGTCTAACTCTGCAATTCATACATATAGCGTATAAACTACGAGTTTCAAGCTAATCGCTTCTTTACCTACGGGATGGATGTGCTCTTCAACAGAATGAATCCGTATAAACCGATTCACTCATCATAAATAATAACTCATGTAATAAACCAACATGTGTTATTGGCACTCCTGAAACTTTTGTAGAACAGACCGATCCTTTGTATCAGTTAGTTTACCTACCTGAAATGCGTACAAAAAATCTTTACTTTTTTATTCTGTTCCTAATCCTTTTTTTACCCCTTTTGGGGTTCCGTATGCAATGAAGCTTTTGCTTCACCTTGTTGACCATGGACAGCGGTCCTTTTTTGTGGTGTTCTTCTTTTTTTATCATCACCGATATATAAAGCTGTCTTTTATGTCAACTATTTTATTTTAATTGCCTGAAAAATGATGCTGATCTTGCGTTTGGCTAGACGCTCACAACAGGTTAATAGTAAGTGCAGTTCTGTGTTTGGCTGAACACTCAGGCTGAACTACATCTACTATGATATCATCCGAACTTATGTTTGTCCACTGAAATTCACTAAAAAATTTCATAAAAAATGCGTGTGAAAAATGGGCTGTATTGCCAGTCATATTTATCACACGCACTATTTCTATTCGGATGAAAATTCGTTTAAACCCAGAATTTGCTTCATTTCCAGAAACAATACTTATTCCATCAACATCTGTTATTTCAGGCTTTTTCTTATCAGTTTCTTTGCTTTCATTTGCTAAATTGTTTAATACGATGCCCATTTGGATACCTCTTCGCCCGGACATCAGGGAACTACAGACGAGCCGCTTATGCGGTCACGACGCCATACCAAAACTGCCGGTATCACTATCCCTTCTGCTTGCAATTCGAAGGTTTATGGTGCTCCATCCACCGAGCTCCATTACATGGGTTATTATCCTCTCACAGCATTCGACTTCTACGCTACCCGCTACGGTCCGCGCTTAGCAAACGTCCACTGGACGTTTAGCACCCTTTTACCAGGCTTGTGCCCTGTACCTCGTTCTTCATCTTTCGATCCCTCGAACTACTAATATGATAACAGTGGTCTTGAACCCTCCAGGCAAACACCCTGAGATTTTACTCCTCTAAAGATTTCTCTTTATGTTGCATGATTTCTGCAAATCTGTAGTTGCTATTCAGTTGTCAACGATCTCATCAACGGTTGATAGCATTATATTAGCAGATTATTTTTTTCTTGAATAGTAACTGGGATGGTGTATTTTCGTGAAAAGGCACCATATTATGGTGTATTTTTCATTGTTCTTATTCTTGGTCCACTTTTCTATACAGTTTTCCTTTTGTATTACCAGTGGTTTCAATATTACCCTGTTTATATAAATCTGAAAGTAGCTCCTTAATGCGAGTCTCTTTTAGCTCCACTACACCTACAAATTCAGAAGCTTTATACCAGACATCTGGTTGCATTGCTTCCAAAATTGCCATATAGTTTTCTAATGTTTTTTTCGTCACTTTTTTTTCGCCGCTTTTATTCGCCGCTTTTTTTTCGCCGCTTTTATTCGCCGCTTTTTTTTCACTTGCTTTCTTCTCTTGTTTTTTACTAAATTCAAGCGTTAGAATCATTCTATCAGGGTCAAATTGCTCTTCAATCATAGGTTCAACCCAGCCTTCGTCTTCCCATACATTAAAAATATTTGGAACTCCGCTTCCTGCACGTTCACCAATATTTATGAGATTGAACATCTTCATAAGTGTTTTATTCCGCGGATCAGATACTCCACCTTTTCTCATCTGCTCTTTGCCAGTCCTGCTATAACCAGGATTTTCCATGATTATCTTGTCTGGCTCTTTTCGAATAACTACACCTCTAACACCATAAAAATCTGTATTTATAAGACAGTTTGCAAGTGCTTCTCTCAAAGCTTCATGTACTGGAGTGTCATCAATACGATCTCCGCCCTTAGTTTTAAACGGTACTTTTATATCCTTTGTAATTTTGTTATATACACGAAAATAAAAATCACAGATATTCCCTGACCATTCTCCAGAACTTGACTGTAACCGGTCTGTCCAACGAATTGTAGGATCAAGCAATTCTCTATAATCTAAAAAATATTCCGGAAAATGTCTCACAATGTTGTATTCGTTTCCAAACATCAACATACCTGCTGCCGTAGGATGTAGTTGTTTATCTACATCAGATATAGCCGCTGCACCAATACTACGAAGATACTCTGAATCATCTAATCTTTCAAATGGATGGCCAGCCTTTAATCCCTGTCTCTTATTTGTCTTCCCAAATATCTGCTTGGTGTCAAGCATCTGCTCATAGGCTGTTTCTGGCAGGCAGTTAATACTGCCCACCCGAATCTTCTCTTCTGTCTTGTCTCCATTCTGAATATATTCCAAAGCAGTTTCCAGATGTCTTGCGGGATTACGGTCTTTCACTTCATTGATATTTATGATTTTCGTAATCGCCAATTTTCAAGCACCTCCTTCATCAGCTTCTTTATTTCTTCCAAAAGCATGGTACATTTATAGATTTCACTAAAATAAATATCACCACGACCATTTGCTACTTTGGTCAGCTGATTCACATTTGTTGCAACTCCTGTAATCTGTCTCACCAGATTTGCCCGGTCCATTGGAAACTTAAGGTCTACCTTTCCTGCTCCTTGAACCAAAGCACGAATATATTTGCTACGGTCTACGCCGGCAGCTTTGGCATCCTCCTCCAGCTTTTCAAAATCTTTATCTGATAATTTCACAGATACCTTGTGGTACTTGATATCTGATTTATACTTTCGTCTTCCATTTACCATACGCAAATCCTCCTTCAAAAATCATTCTCTTTGACCTGTTTTCTCTTATCTGTCTCATTGTTTTTTCTCCTTTCTGCCCTCACATTCCTGCGGAGCAATGCTTAAAATGTCTCTGTAAATTTCCTACTGGTATTGCAAGATGCGGGAAAAGTCGGACTTTTCCCAGCCAAAAAAATTTTGGCTTCTTGGCAGGGGTTCCTGCACCCATATTCATATCTATATCGCGAATTTCATGTAATACTTCCTGCACTACAAAATATTTTTGTAATGCAATCTGTACTACATTTCTCTTCGCATTTATTACAATCTGCACTACAGATTATCAATAAAATCAAAAGCATCATCTGGGATCTCGGCTCCGCTTTCTGGAAGAACTCCAGCAGTGAGAACTTCTTCCGCTTCCTTCTGAAAAGCCACGGTTTCATCTGGTGATTTTGGAGCAACTGTAATCACTCCATCTGTAAGAACCTCTTTCACTACAGTTCGAATCAGCTCGGGTAGTGCTTTGACAAGGCTCTCATTTCCCTTTTCCACCTCGCGGCTCAAATTCTCCAGCAATGTTTTTTGAAAGATTTCTTCCTCCTGTCGTTTGGTTTCCTTTGCTACCCTTGCAACTTCATTAGCAATCCATTCTTTCACCAACATCTTTAGAAATTTGCTTTTGTCTCCTAGCTCCTGTTTCTGATTTCCCTGTTCGATGCTTTCCAGATACTCGTATATCTCTCTTTCCTCCTGTTTATCCAGATTCAGTCTGAAACTGACTGATTTAAAGGAATCTTTCGCCATCAGGAAATCACCTGCTTCTGTAGCTTCTTCACTGCAAAGTATTCATAACCAATGGCATTGGCTTTGACATCCTCCAGATAGCAGATGTGAGAACCTCTGATATTTCCAAAGAGTTTCATCACAACCGCTCCACCACCTGCATAGATGATTGGTGTAAGCTCTGGATCAAATCCATTTTCTTTCAGCTGGGCTTCCAGTTCCTCTGCAAAAATACGAATCTGCTCCTGCATAACTTTTGTGTATTCATCACCCAGACTGCTTGTTCCCGTCATCATCGCTTCCTGAATATTGGATTCGCTTACCTTGCGGTTCAACTGACTGTATATTGCCTTTTCCACTCTTCTGGTACAGGAAATCAGTGCCTCTGGTAAACTGAAACTATCTCGTTCTACTGGAATATGATTTCTTGTATGAATCACATCAATTGTCTTAGAACCAATATCCACAATAAGCTGATCTGCTTTCATATTGCCTAACCGATCTGCAACTGCTGCATAGCACTGGGGAAATAGCATGACATCCACAATATTAATAAGATATCGTTTCCCATTAAATTCAAAATCCTTTCGACCGCGTTTCAGATAATCTGTGAATGCCTGCTTTTCTGCTCCGAATCTGGCAAATGGCAGACCTGCTGCCACTACCACATCTGCATAACGCAGTCCATAGTAATCCATCTCATATGCAATCCCCGCCAGTGTCAGAAGAAAATAATCTTCATCTTCTGTTTTTACGTTTTTCATGGGAAGTCTGCCTTCTCCTACTTTGTAGTAATTTCCTTTGTAACGCATGGTTTTCTCCGTAAATGCCGGAGCAACTCCAAACGCCTGAATTCCA
>DATERV010000158.1:0-13016 GCA_035271185.1 Lachnospiraceae bacterium
GTCGCCTCTAAGGAGCAAAGGAATATCCGGGTAATCATCACCGAATTCATCCAGCAGTGGCTGTAGGAAATACATTACACCTGTCGATGAGTAATCGGTACCATCCCGAAGCTCGATTTTTAAGAGATCACCAGTAATACCATCATAGCATACCAGCGGGTGGTAACCATGGTTCTGGTAATGATAGTTGAATCCTTATTTTCTTCACCTGTTAAGTGAAAGATAAAAGTATCAAAAAATCAGTAACTATGCGGAATTAACCGCTGTGAAGTGAATTATCATGAATAATTCAGGATTAATTTTCACACACAAAATTAGTATAACTTTAATAAGAAAAGGCTGTCCGAAAGTTCAGACAGCCTTTTTCTTAATATAAAATTTTGTAAACTGATTTTTAATACTAACATAATATAACGAATTCATCAAACAGTTGTTGACATCTAATGCGAGTTAGTATATACTAACATTAGGCAATAAACTGGATTTACAAAAATAGACATGAAGCATCAATGTGCTTTTTGTGTAAACCAATTCATGAATAGAAGATAAAGGAGACACTGTATGAGTACTTTCCTTGTTTTAGCTGTATTAGTATGTATTGTTACCGCGATTATTGTTAAAATGATAAAAGATAAAAAAAGTGGAAAGTCTTGTTGCAGCGGTGATTGCAGTCACTGCGGAGGGCATTGTGGCAATTAAGGAATGTAACGGTAACTACTTTCATTTCTTATCACATATGGAAAAACTTCAATTTGTGTAAAGCCCATCTTTCTAAGAGTCTCTTCTGAAGATGTGGTATCTGCTTTTGTATTATAATTTGGTATCAAAGGAACCCTTATTTTAACATGTTTGGGGGAAACTTCTTTTATTAAGGAAGAGAGGTTAGTAAGCATCCTGTCAATAGGCATGCTGGTGTAGGCTTTATAGGTAGCAGGATTTAAATCCTTGATATCTACTATGTAATCATTTACAATACCAAGGCTTTTGACAAATTGTTCAGAGGGAACATTAAGGGATGTTTCCACACAAATAGACCATTCTTTCGGGCTGATTTGCCGAAAGGTTCGAATGAAGTCCGCGTGCAGAAGAGATTCCCCGCCACCAAAGGTAATTCCTCCACCGGTTGCCATAAAGTACAAATGGTCAATCTTCACTCGATTCAAAAGCTCCTCACATGACATAGGGATGCATTTAGAAATTTTTTCCGGATTCCAGGCATAGGGATTAATGCAATATTTACATTTAAGCGGGCAGCCGTAAGCTCCCACCAAAGTAGTTACACCGACACCGTCTGAAGTCAGACGGTGTCTTTCGATTGCAAAAACAGGTAAAACAGGTAGCTCAGACATGGTCTTTCCTTTCTCCAATAGTATTCGAGCCTTTCAAGGTTTTTCCGCATCCGGTAAAGTATAAGAAGGTTCCTCTATGAAGTCTCCATCAGTCAAAGTATCTTCAGGAGCCGGCATGTCGCCTTCAATAGGAACTGCCTCTCCTTCCAAGTCATCATTGTCCGTAATATTGTCTATAAAGTTTACTATAGGCTGTATAGGACTACATGCAGTCAAAGAGCTACATACGCCCATGGAAATACCCACTATTGCAACTGCTTTTCCTAACCCTTGCCTGATGGCAAGTTCTCTTTCCAAGTATTTTAATTCGGCTTCACACTTCGGACAGGTTCCTTTACAATCACCTTTATGAGTACATTGGGATACTACATAGGGAATATCATTTTCATCTGCTATTTGTTTACGAATTTCTTTTAATGCGTTGCACTTTTCTTTTCCTTTCATATGAAATCCTCCTCATAATAAATATGGTATTTCCCAAATAATTTAATGGGATTAAAGAAAAATTAATAATTTCACAAGTCTATCTTAACATGATACTGATAAGATTTGTAATAAATAAGTAAGGAGGATTTACTATGTCAAAAAAAGTAGTAGTTATTTTACTAGCTGTTTCAATCGTATTGCAGCTATTTGGTTGTGGACAAAAGAAAGAAACTGTAAAGGAACAGGGGACACCTGAGCAGGGTAGATATGTAGAAAAAGATATTTCCTTACCAGAGGAAATTGACAGTAAAAATATTTTGCAAATAGGAAAAAAGGAAGGCGCACTATGCCTTTATGTAAAACAGCAAAAAGACGATGAAATAAAAATAGTCTCTTATCTATATAAGGATGGCAATTTTGAAGTGCATACACCCGCTTGGCTGGAAGGCCTCAGTTTTTCAAAGGAACAACTATGTGATTATACACAAATAAAGGTTATTGAGAATGTAGCCGGAAAATCCTATTTGTTTTGTGCTTTTATGGAGGGTGACAATAGTATAGGACATTTGTATTGTTCTGAGAATGGTGTGGAAGCAAAGGATGTAACTCCCACAGATTGGTTGGTTGAGGATCCTGAATTTCACTACTACCAGGTTCCTACAGATGTAGCTGTATTAGAAAATGGAACTATTGTAGCTTATTATAACTATATGGCTAAAACTTATAGTCAGGATACTTATGAAGTAATCAATGAAATTCAACTACAAGCTCAGTATATGGATAAAGTAAAAGTAAATAAAAATGAGTTCTATCTAGTTGCATTAAATAATAACTTGGCATTTACAGGTATTGAAGCTTACGACATGGATGGTAAACTAACAAATACCATTACACCGGGTGAATTTACCTGTTCCAGTAGTTATATTGATATTTTATCAGATGAAAGTTTTGTATTGGCAACAAAATTAGGACTGTTTAAAATAGGTACAGATGGAAACTGGGAGCAACTTGTGGAAGGTATTTATACCACGTTTGCGCTGGAAGATAAATGGTGCCTGGATTTTACAGCTTTGGATAGTGGAATTTATTATGCACTATTTGGTTCAAATAGTGATAATAGATTATTGATGGAGTATGAATACGATCCAAATGTATCCAATTTGCCGGAAACCACATTAACTGTTTATTCTATTTATGATAATGCCGCATTAAATCAGGCAGCAGCTGCATTTACCAAAAGAAATCCTGGTGTATTGGTAAAGGTTGAGGTTGCCATATCAGATAATAACATTGAGAATCCGGATATAGATACGGTACTGCAGAGTGTAAATGCAAAACTAATGAACAATGAAGGTTCTGATATCATGATGCTGGATGGTATGGATAAAGATTCTCTAATTGAAAAGAAAATTTTGGCTGACATGAGTGATGTGGTTAAACCTATGATAGAGGATGGCACTCTGTTACCCAATATCTTAAATAACTATGTATCAGACAGTGGTACAGTATACACAGTACCCTTAAAGTTTTCCATGAATCTGATTGTAGGAAGTAAGGTTGATGCTGAGCAGGCAAAAACAATAAAAAGTCTGGCAGAACTTGCGGCACAGCATGAGGATTCTCTCCTGGGCGTCAGAACCATTAATGATCTGACCGGTGAATTTGTGCCCTATATGGTATCTGACATTGTAAAGGGAAAAGAACTGGATAAAGAAGCATTAAAAGAAAATCTGGAATATCTAAAAGTAATAGCTGATAATTGTGGTATTGTGGCTGATTACGGTGAGAATTACCGTGCAGGTAATGCATGGGAACTGGCTTCTGAAGTGAGTGTAGCCTTTAACGATACGAAGGGATTTTTGGATGCAATATTCCCAATGGGTATTATGTCATTTGTAAAAGGAACCTTCACCTCATTTGAAAATGCCTATTCTCCAATTGGCGAAATAGCTATTAATAAGGAAACAAAAAATATAGAGGTAGCAAAGGAATTTGTTAAATTTGCACTGTCATATGATATTCAGGATACTGACAGTTATGATGGATTTTCAGTAAATACAAAAGCGCTGGAAAATCAGATTACTATTGACAGGACCGGATGGGGATTTGAAACAGATATAGCCATTGGAGACGGTCAGTATGCAATATTAACAGCCGATGTAATTAGTCCTGAGAATCTTCAAAAGCTGTTGGATCTATGTAAAACGGTTGAAAAGCCGGTAGTGAACGATCAACAGATTTTGAAGGTGATTACAGAAGAACTTCCTAAGTATTTAGATAATTCCAGTACCATTGAAAATACCATAACTCAGATAGAAAAGGGTTTGAACATGTATCTGGCTGAATAATTCTGACCACTTACTTCCATAAATTTACCACGTGCGTAAAAATGCTATCCAAAAAGATTTTTTTTGCTATAATGTATTTTGTAAGGAACAAAAGACGTGGGGATGGATATGAAAATCAAAATTGAGTTAGTAGAAAACTCCATAGAAGAGGAAGTGATTATTCGGTGCAACAGCTTAAGTGAAAATGTACTGGCAGTACAGAAAGCAGCATCGGAGGTCATAGCTGGCAGACAGCGGTTTGCTTTATACCATGGTGATACAGAGTATTATTTACCGCTTCAGGATATTTTATTTTTTGAGACAGACCAGCGGGAGATCAATGCACATACTGTCGACAATGTGTATCAGACAAAGTATAAACTGTATGAATTAGAACAGCTTCTTCCCGGTTATTTTATGAGAGTATCAAAATCAGCAATTTTGAATATTAATCACGTATTTTCCGTTACCCACAATTTGTCTTCCTGTTTGGTTGAGTTTCAGAATACCCACAAACAGGTTTATGTTTCTAGATTTTATTACAAACCATTAAAAGCAAGATTAGAGGAAAAGAGGGTAAATGAATGAAGGCAGAAAGAATATTCTGGGGTATATTCTTAATACTAGGAGCAATATTTATCATAGTAGCAAAACTTGGATTTATGCAGGGAATTTCTATTTGGAGACTGATATGGACAGTATTTTTTGCAGCCGTATTGGTTAAGAGTCTGATTAAGCTAAATCATATGGGAATTTTCCTTTCACTGGCATTACTGGCCATTGTTTATACAGAGCAGTTACAGATTCAGGCAATCACACCCTGGCCTGTATTGGGAGCAGCCGTTTTGTTAGGAATTGGATGTTCCATGATCTTTCCGAAGAAACATTGGAAAAGGTTTGGTCATTGTGGCAACATGAGTTTTACCGGCAGTGAACAAGTAATTAACGAGTCAGATGGAAGTAATTGTCAGTGCACCGTAAGTTTTGGATCTTCCGTGAAGTACATCAATACAGATGCATTTGAATCCGGAAGCTTTGATGCAAGCTTTGGTAGTATGAAAGTATTTTTTGACAATGCCATTATGAAGGGAACTGAAGCACATATTCATGTAAACAATAGTTTTGGTGGTATTGAACTCTATATCCCAAAGACCTGGAAGGTAATCAACCATGTGGACAGTTGCTTTGGTGGTGTTGACGAAAAGGGTCACTGTGAGTGGGATGGAGTTCATAGTCTGTACGTGGAAGGTGATAATAGCTTTGGCGGTATTACTATCCTCTATGTTTAGTCTTTAGGAAACTATTTGCATTATCCGGGTTACTGTGATACACTTTCACAGTAATTCGGTTTTTTATTCATTTTAATCATCTGAATATAAGCAGTTTTAGGTGTCGGATAAGCTTAAGCTTGATCCGATGAAAAGGGAAGCAGGTGGAAATCCTGCACGATCTCGTCGCTGTAATAAGGGAATTGTATATCAGGAAAACGAATATCATGTTTTCAGCCACTGAGTAGACTTCTATTTGGGAAGGCGGTATACAGTATGGATCTTAGAGTCAGAAGACCTGCCTTAACTGGTACAAAATGACCACGAGGAATTGGCCTTGTACACACCATCGGTATGGATTTTTCTGCCCATACCATGATTGTGATATGGTAAATTCTCCAATCCCTCCGGCTTCTGCCAGAGGGATTTTTTGTATTCTGATGATAAGGCCAGGAGGAGGAGAAAGATGGCAGAAGAAGTAAAAGGAACAGAAACAAGGAATCAGGAAACTAAAAAGGGCAACAAGAAGGTTGTATTTGGTGGCATTGCACTGGTGGCAATTATTGCGGTACTGGCTGTAGTGTATTTAAACTTCAGGCAGAAATCTGTAGAGGGTGCAAAATCTATCACTATTGAAGTGTTTGATAATGAACAGAAGAGTACTACCTATGATATACACACAGATGTGGAGTATCTGCGTCAGGCTATGGAAGAAACAGACGGAATAGAATTTACCGGTACAGAGAGTGACTACGGTATGATGGTGGAATCCGTAAATGGAGTGATAGCTGACTATAATGCAGATGGTGCTTACTGGAGCTTCTATGTAAATGGAGGCTATTGCAATTATGGCATAGATACCCAGCCTGTTAATGATGGAGATGCGTTCCAGATTAAGTATGAAGTATCTGCGGTAGAATAATACGATTGAGCTATATGATTGATAAAATGGATTATATGGCAATATGATTTGAACAAAAACAAATGACAGGAGTAAACATGAAGACAAACCGGGAAAATAAGTTAAAAATCAGTGTCCATGACATTGCTTTAATCGGAATGATGACGGCCATACTAGAAGTTAGCAAGGTCATATTGTCTTTTTTACCCAATGTGGAACTTGTAACCTTCTGGATTATCATGTTTACTCTGTTTTTTGGTCCGAAGGTCATTTAT
Organism: Lachnospiraceae bacterium; assembly: GCA_035271185.1. Lineage (GTDB taxonomy): Bacteria > Bacillota > Clostridia > Lachnospirales > Lachnospiraceae > Acetatifactor. Next base: position 6,547 of record DATERV010000158.1, read on the forward strand.
TCTATTATTGCTTTTATCTTAATAGAAATATCTGTTTACGGAATTCATACATGGGTAATCATGTATTTCTATACATGGCCCACACTGGCACTTATTGTGTGTTTATGTCGAAAAAATCGGTCCATCTGGCTTTATAGCATACTTTCTGGAATCTATGGCCTGTTGTTTGGATTTTTTTGCGCAATTCCCTACCTTTTTATTGGAGCTGTAGATGGGGGAATCAGAAGTGGCCTGATTATGGCATTTAACTGGTGGGTAGCCGGCATTCCTTTTGACTTGGTTCATGGAGTGGCTAATTTTATGCTGATGTTTGTTCTTTATACACCAGTAAGAGCCCTGTTGGACAGGGCTCATGCAAGAGAATTTGTATAAGGTTTTTTACAAGGATTGGTTTGAAAGTGTTGATTTTACAGGGCATCGTCATCCTCTAATTTAGAACAGGCAAGGGAGAAAATGAACTCTGTACCAACACCCTGGGTACTGATTACATTGATATGTTCCCCATGTGAAGCTATGATTTCTTTTACAATGGAAAGACCTAAACCGGTTCCTTTTTTGTCCCTGCCTCTAGAAGAGTCTGATTTATAGAAACGCTCCCAGATCAGTTTCAGATCTTCTTTTGGTATACCAACACCTTTATCTTTTACAGAAACAAATAGCTTATGTTTTTTTACTATGGTTTCAATCCGAATAACCGAATCATGATGGCTGAATTTAATGGCATTATCTAAAAGGTTATATAGTACCTGTTGAATTTTACCCATATCAGCATTCACATACATCATATCACCAGTCAGTACCAATTCAATGGCGATGGTCTTTCTCCGGCAAGTTCCTTCAAAGGAAGCCGTGGTATTGCGAATAATCGGATTAACGTCAAAATCTGTTTTGTCCAGCATGATCCCCTTGGTATTTAGGTTGTTAAGGGTCAGCAGGCTGTTGGTTAACTTGGTCAGACGATCCGTTTCATTCAGTACAATCTGCAGATACTTTTCATGCAGTTCCGTTGGTATGGTACCATCCAGCATGGCATCCAGGTATCCTCTGATAGAGGTTAGTGGAGAGCGAAAATCATGTGATATATTAGCTACAAATTTTTTCTGGTCATCTTCCGAACGTGCGATTTCACTGGCCATATAGTTTAGGCAGGCAGCCAGATAACCAATCTCATCTTCACTGTCTATCTGAAATTCATAATGCATATTTCCCGAAGCATATTGTTCTGTGGCGTAAGTAATCTTTCGAAGCGGAATATATACAATCTCGGTAAAAAAAATCAAGATAATCATGGAAAGCAACAACAGAATTGCCAGTGTTATGTAAGAAATGTTCAGCAGGCTGTTACTGGATTTTGTGATGTTATTCATAGAGGTATGTATCACTACATACCCCTTTACTTTGTATGCTGTGGTAATGGGAGCAATCACATTAAGCATGTCCTCATCAAAACTATCAAAAAAGGTGCCTACGTTGTAATAGGTTCCTGCAGTCAGAGTGGGGTCAAAATTATCAATCATTATGACATCTTCTACATTAATAGGAGAATCTGTACTTAATACCATTCGACCTGAAGGGTTGATAATCCCAATGGTGGAGTTTAAATAAACCGACAAAATCTCCAGTTGTTCTTTTACTGTTTCTAGAGAGGTATCATTGGTATACAGACCGGAAGCATACGTATCTGCTATCAGGGTAGCTTCTGAATAAAGAGCATTGGCTTTTTCCCTGGTAAGCTGTTCCTCTGTCATGTTTGGTACAAAGGTCGTAATCACAATAAAACCAAAAAAACCAAAAATAACATAAGCCAGTATGAACTTCAGGTAAAGAGTTTTTTTCATGATAAATTTCCCTTAACATCAAACTTATAACCAATACCCCATATGGTAGTAATTTTCCAGGAGCCATGGTCTTTGATTTTTTCACGCAGTCGCTTAATGTGTACGTCGACGGTACGTGTGTCACCAATATATTCATATCCCCATATCTGATCTAGAAGTTGTTCTCGGGTAAACACATGATTGGGTGATGATGTCAGAAAATAAAGCAGTTCCAGCTCCTTAGGGGGCATTTCAATATTATTTCCCATATAAATGACGGAATAGTTGGTCTGGTTCACAATGAGGTCAGGATACTGTACACATTTTTCTGCCTTAGCCACAGGCGCAGCTACCAAAGGTTTATAACGGCGCAATACGGCCTTTACTCTTGCTATCAACTCTTTTGAATCAAAAGGTTTCTCCACAAAATCATCAGCACCAAGCTCCAATCCCAATACTTTATCGAAGACCTCTCCCTTGGCAGATAAAATAATTATGGGGGTTTGACTTTTGGCATGCACCTCTCTGCAGACCTGATACCCATCAATACCCGGCAGCATCAGATCCAATAAAATCAGGTTTGGTGCAAAGGAATTTACTGCAGTTAATGCTGATTCACCGTCGCCAACTATCATGGTTTCAAAGCATTCTTTAATTAAATATAGAGAAATCAGTTCAGCAATGTTTTCATCATCGTCAACAATTAAAATTTTTTGTTTGGTTACCATAAAATACTCCTTATCATAGCACTATTTAAAAGTTACAATTGTGACACCTGCGTCACCCTCTCCATACTCACCAAGCCTAAATTCCTTTACATACTTTAAGTGTTTCAGGTGTGAGTGAACAGCATTTCTTAATGCACCTGTTCCTTTCCCATGTACAACGCGGACATTGGGCAAATGAGCGAGATAGGCATCGTCCAAATACTTATCCAATGCGGATAATGCTTCATCACAGGTCTTACCTAAAAGATTGATTTCCGGGGAAATAGTCAGAGATTTTGACATTTTCATCTTGCCACTTATGCTTCTTTGGGGCTTATTGGATAGAGAAGCAGCATCCTCATCCTGAATCAGGGCGAGATCATTGATGTTGACTGAAGAACGCATAATTCCGCACTGCACAAATAGATTACCCCTGGAATCGGGAAGGGTACTTACAATGCCCTTTAGGCCCATGGAAATAATTCTTACCATGTCTCCCTTTTTCAGTTTCTTGGGATCCAGTGTTTTCTTAACAAGATTAGGAGGTAATTTTAATGACAGACGGACGTTCTTATCATCAATCTGATCACGTAACTTTTGACGTTTTTTCTCCAGCTCCTTAATATCTGTTCCTGCATCTATTTTGTTAAAATCACGAATGGTTTCATCTGCAACTTCTTTTGCCTCCTGGAGAATTGCTCGGGCTTTTTCATTAGCTTCCTTTAGTATTTTTTCTTTGGCATTATCCAATCGTTCATTTTTGGCCTTTAGCTGTTCTTCCAACGTTTTGATGCGGTCTTTATAATCGATAATTTCCCGATGTTCTTTTTCTATGGTAATACGACTGTTTTCAAGGTCTGCAATCACATCTTCAAAACTTTCATCCTCTTTACTGATTTGTTCTTTTGCTACTTTGATTATGTCGTCAGACAGTCCAAGTTTGGAGGAAATAGCAAAAGCATTACTCTTTCCAGGAATGCCAAGCAACAATCTGTAAGTTGGTCTTAAGGATTCCACATCAAATTCGCAGCATGCATTTTCTACAAATGGGGTGGAGAGGGCATACAGCTTCAATTCACTGTAATGTGTGGTTGCCATAGTCCGAATTCCCTTACCATGTAATTCATTGAGGATAGCAATGGCTAAAGCAGCACCTTCTGTAGGATCGGTACCGGCACCCAGTTCATCAAAAAGGCAAAGTGAGTTTTCATCGGCACATGACAGAATTGTCACAATTGTTGTCATATGGGAGGAGAAGGTAGAAAGGCTTTGTTCAATACTTTGTTCATCTCCGATATCCGCATATACTTCCTGAAAGATAGAAAGTTCTGATCGATCAAGTGAGGGGATATGAAGACCAGCCTGGCCCATTAGAGTAAACAAGCCTACCGTTTTTAGGGAAACTGTTTTACCACCGGTGTTTGGTCCGGTTATGACCAGTAGATCAAAATCTTTGCCAAGTTCAATGTCTATAGGAACGACCTTTTTTTTGTCCAAAAGAGGATGTCGTCCTTTTCGAATATGGATATAATGGTCATCATTAAAAATGGGCATATTTGCATTCTGATCCATAGCCAGTTTGGCTTTTGCAAACACAAAATCAAGTTCAGTCATGATTTGCTGGTTGGTACCAATTTCAGTAGTATGGTCAGAAACTTGAATAGAAAGGTCAGCTAAGATCCTCTCAATCTCTTTGACTTCTGCCAAGGATAATTCCTTCAGCTGGTTGTTCAGCTCCACAACAGCGGCTGGTTCAATAAAAAAAGTGGAACCGCTGGAGGACTGGTCATGAACCATACCGGAAACCTGACTTTTGTATTCAGCTTTTACCGGAATACAGTACCGGTTATCACGCATGGTAATAACCGCATCCTGCAAGTAGGCGCGGTAAGAACCACTCAACATAGAGCTAAGCTGATTATGAATTCTTTCGCCGGTGATATGAATGCTACGACGAATACGTTTTAGCTCGGAACTGGCATCATCTGCAATTTCATCTTCAGAGAGGATACATCTTCTGATTTCGTTAGTAATAGGTGACAAGGGTGTCAGGTCGTTAAAAAGCTCTGTTAACGAGTCTTGTGTTGTTTCATCTCTCTCATTTCGGCCATATGATTTAATTCGTGCTACATTTTCCAGAAAGCTGGCTATTTTCAGTAATTCCGGAATGGAAAGGGCGCTCCCTACTTCTAATGATTTTAAAGAAAATCCTAAATCTTTATTTCCGCCAAAGTTGGTACTCCCGTATTGAAAGAGGCGGGAAAGAGCATCTTTAGTCTGGGTCTGCAACGCGCTTATAACTTTCAAATCTGTTTGGGGAAGCAGCTCATGGCATTTATTTTTACCGGGTTCGGAATCTGCCTTCTCAATCAGTTTTGCAATTATTTTATCGTATTCTAATGTGTGTAAAACTTTCTTATTCATTATTTCCTTTCACAGTATCTTTAATTAATCCCATAATGGTATCGATAGAATCAAGCTGGTGGCTCTGTTTCATAGTATCAATATAACACTGCCTGCAGCAATATAGTTCCTGTACCTTCTCCACTAAAAGATTCTCTGTAAGGTAATCTTCATCAATCACAATAGAGAATCCCTGGGATTCAAAAGAGCGGGAATTCAAAAGCTGATCCCCCCTGCTCTTTGAGCTGGGTAAGGGAATCAGAATATTGGGTTTATTTAAGGCAAGCAGTTCGCAGATGGCATTGGCTCCTGCACGGGAGATTACCACGTCTGCCATTGCAAAAATATCCTTCAGTTCTGTCTTTAGGTATTCAAACTGTTTATAGCCTTTCACATTTAGTAAAAGATTATCTACCTTGTCTTTTCCGCATAGATGAACAACTTGAAAATCATCTAAAAGCTTGGGCAGAGCAGTTCTGACGGTTTTGTTTACACTGGCGGCACCCTGGCTGCCACCAATTATCATAACAACCGGTTTGTTAGCTGTAAATCCGCACAGATCAAGCGCGCTGATCTTGTTACCTGATAACAGCTCCTCCCTAACAGGAGAACCTGTTAGAACAGCTTTGTTCTCCGGAAGCATTTTCAGGGTCTCCGGGAAATTACAGCATATCTTTGAAGCTACAGGTATGCACATTTTATTGGCAAGTCCAGGTGTCATATCAGATTCATGAATAATACATGGTATTTTCAAGGATGCGGCAGCACGTACCACCGGTACACTCACAAACCCCCCCTTTGAAAATATAATATCAGGCTTTATTTCTTTTAAGTACCTGCGTGCTTCACGATAACCCTTAATCACACGGAAAGGGTCAGTGAAGTTTTTAGGATCTAAGTATCTACGAAGCTTACCAGTTGAAATGCCATAATATGGAACATTAAAATCAGCAATTAATTTCTTTTCTATCCCATCATAGGAACCCATATAGGTTACTTCAAAACCTGCACTTTTTAGGTGGGGAAGAAGAGCTATATTAGGGGTTACATGCCCTGCTGTTCCACCGCCTGTTAATACTATTTTTTTCATGATGTTTCCTCCCAAACCCAATTTATTGCATGGACTCTAGTGCTATGGCTAACTGGTCAGGACAGGAGGTTGTTCTAAAACCACATCGAATGCCTTTCAGTTTACCAATTGCTTCGTCTACCTTCATACCCTTTATCAGGCAACTTATGCCCTGTAAATTTCCGTTGCAACCACCCGTAAAATGAACGGATTGGATAATACCATTTTCAACCTCTATATCAATTGAAGTGGAACAGGTTCCTTTTGTCAGATAACGCATCTAATGTCCTCCAAGTTACTTCATAACTCATTTACTCTAAACTAGAATTATAGCAGAAATATGGCTAATATACCAGTGTTTGCCGTTTAATTCCTATCTAATTTTGTAAATGTAAAAAAGAAGGCGAAATAAAAAAGGATTTGTAGAAATACATTTTAATACGTCGGCGAGTTCCTATGTGTTTCGTATTGTTC
>DATERV010000159.1:0-15620 GCA_035271185.1 Lachnospiraceae bacterium
CCAATCAAATAAACGGTTGATTTTTCAGCAGCTTCGAAAGCAAGGGGACTGTCAGATGCAAAGATACACCTTGCGGTGGGGCTGCCGTTAAAATGGGTGCAGGCACAGAGGGAGTCGTTCCGCGAGTATATGATGCAGAACCGCCATGTAGATTATAAGTATGCGGGCAGGCGTTATACGGTTGATATCGTGGACTGTACGGTTATGCCGCAGTGCTATGCGGCGGTAGCGGAAAATCTGCCCGATTTTAAGGGTATGCACATGGTAGCGGACATCGGCAACGGGACAATGAATGTGATGATACTCAACAACGGCAAGGCGAGCGAGAGCAAGTCATGGACGGTAAAACTGGGGGCAAATGAATGTTTTATGGCGATCCGCAATCTTATTCTGGACAGGAAGGCGGAGGAACTTCCGGCAGAGATCATCGAGAATTATCTGCGCTATGGTAATACAGAAGTGGGCGGGGAATACCAGCAGCTCATGGAGGAAGCGGCAAAGACCTATGTTGATAAGATATTTGCGGAACTGAAAGCGCACGGCTACAATCCGAATCTCATGAAACTGTATATCATGGGCGGCGGCGCAAAGGTGGTGGAACTTGTGGGGGATTACGACAGCGGTAATGTCACTTTCAACCATGATATACGGGCAAATGCCAAAGGATATGAATACTTCTGCTATATGAAGCTGCGCAGACAGAAAGCAATGTCTTGTGCCGGATAAGGGGGCGTATCTGAATGAAAAACAAAAACCACAATATCCGCTTCAATATGGAAAAAAGGGACGAGTGCAGGGCGTGGGAGTTTCTGCACTCCCCCAAGGTGCGGCAGATGTTCAAGTCGCAGAATAGATTTGTGATAGAGGCGGTCAATGCTTATTATGACAGGTGCATAGCAATGAAGGATGATCCCTATCTGGAAACGAGGGAGAAGGAGGACGCTTTTGCGGAGCGTATCGTGGAAGCGGTGGAAAAGAAAGTGATATCCAATCTTCCGGCGCTTTTCGGGATGTATATGGCGCAGATACAGCCTTTTCCTTTATCCGTCCCTATGGGAGCTTATGCGGCGGCACAGGGAGGCATGGTGTACGGGCAGGGACTTCCAAATGGCAAAGGGGGCGAAAACGCCGTAATGAACGGCGCCCCCCTGCCTGTTTCTTCCGATCCGGCAGACACAGCGGATGAAGAAACCATAACAGGGCGCTCCGTAGAGCCGCCAGACAATGATCTGCTTGATTTTGACGCATTTTAATACAAATATGGATAGGGCTACGGTAAGCGGAGTTATCGTAGCTTTATTTGTGTGCCAGGCATGGCACTAATCTAGCTGGTGCAAGTCCAGTCACGGGTATTTACCGCCAAGTGTAGTGAACCACAAGTTGGTATCAGTAATGGTATGGATGAAGGAAGTGGTGTAGCGAAATTCTTGAGCCTACGAACAGAAACTTGATAAGGCGATTAGGTGGGTGAGGTTGCAAAACAAACTTAAGCCCAAATGGTAAACGTATACCGAAGTTGTAAATCAAGAGGTTGTGGAATGAAAGATTAGTGTTTTACCCTGGGAGGCCCTACCCACATATTAAAAGATATGGTCGAAAAAGGTTTAGGGAGGGAGTCAGACGAGGTCATAGTGTGCGACTTGAAGTCGCGGTTTGAATTGTACGAAAGTACTATCACATCCATCTCGTGATATTCCTACCGATAAGTGCTTAGTAAGAAATGAAAAGTGCAGAGCAATCGGAACAACGTGAAAAGTATGGTAACCACAACCATATCATTGCAAGGAAAGGTATGCATGATTAATAAATGTGAATCGTCGTAAGGGTCGTCAGTCGATGAATAGGTGAAAGTGGTTGATACACCTAAACCAAAATGGTGCAAGGTCAAGGCTATAGTAATTACTATGGTACTATAGCGAGATGGACAAAGAACCTTCGGTCTATAGACGAAATCTAAACATACTAATTATTCAAATTGTGAAACAAGGTAAACCCTATGTGTTCCGTAAGGTAGGCAAATCGTGAGAAATGCACAATACACAGAGGGCAGAGGATACTGGAAAAAGCGAAGGCTCATATGTAATGTATGAGATAGGGATTCAAGATTTGTCCTAATCGAAAGATGGCAGACTTCCAGTGCGTATTTAATTACATGAAGGAATTGGTGCTTATGAACGGAACTATGTTCAACGACGCGATTAGTGAGGACGGTACGGATATTGAAAGTGAAATGGAACCAGATTAACTGGGAACAAGCAGAAGTGTATATTAATAGACTCCAAATCAGGATTGTAAAGGCAACATTAGAAGAAAAGTGGCGATTAGTCAAAAGATTGCAGTATCTAATAACTCACTCCTTTTACGGAAGAGCTATGGCAGTAAAAAGAGTAATCTCAAATAAAGGTAAGAACACACCAGGAATAGATGGAGCAGTCTGGAAAACGGACAAAGAAAAGGAAGATGCTATCCGAAATCTTGAAACAAAAGGTTTCACAGCATCACCATTGCGTAGAATCTATATAGAGAAGTTTGGAAAGAAGGAAAAAAGACCATTAGGAATTCCCACTATGTTTGACAGAGCAATGCAAGCACTACAATTACTCGGATTAGAACCAGTGGCAGAAACCAAGGCGGATACGGTATCCTTCGGATTCCGTAAATATAGAGGAGCATTTGATGCAAAAGAATACGCATTTAGTATTCTTTGTAGAAAAGATTCACCTCAATGGATTCTCGAAGGGGATATAAAAGGCTGCTTTGATAACATAAGTCATGAATGGCTTACCAAGAACGTAACCATGGATAAAAAGGTTCTCCGACAATTCATTAAGAGCGGATTTGTATCTGAGGATAAACTATACCCTACAAATGAAGGTACTCCACAAGGCGGATTATGCCGAGCTCGGCATAATCCTCCTTATGTAGAGATAGATGTTATGCCGAGTTACTGTTAAAAAATAGTTAAATATCAGTGACCAATGTATTTTAACTCGGCATAATAAACTATCACTTGAGCGAATATAAAAAATCCATGAGATCTCTATCCTTATTCCAGTCCGGCAGATCTTCTTCATTCGTTACTTTAGGAGCCAGCTTGTTTATTGCTTCATTCTTTAATCGATTATCAGCTTTTGCGTATACCATCGTAGTGGAAATATCTTCATGTCCAAGAAAATCTCTGATATAAACGATGTTTATTCCAGCAGCTAGCATGTGCATTGCCTTACTATGGCGAAGCATGTGGCAATGCACATGTTGAGGAAATGAAAAACTCTCTTTCCTGATTTCAGTTGCATATTTTTTTAAGATGTAACTGATGCCATCACGATCAATTCTAGTGTGATAACGATTCGTAATCAATGGATGGTTTTTTAGTACGTTGGAAAGTTGACGGTTAATGTAACTGTTTATCAGAATGGAGGTTGCTTCTGATATGACAACTGTCCGGTACTTATCACCTTTTCCGTGTAGTCGCACTGTTGGGTTTGATCCTAAAAATATATCTGCAAGCGTAAGATCGCAAAGTTCCTGAACCCTGCATCCACTATCATAAAGGAGTGTTAGAATCACTCTATGACGCAGCCCTGTAGGTGTATTTATATCTGGGCGGTTTACCAACTGTGATACCTGCTCGACAGAAAGAAACAGCACTTCTTTTGGCGATGCTTTTTTTGCTTTGATTGCTGTCACTCCCTGCAATGGAGAAATGTATTCAATACATTCCAGCTGTGCATAGTCTGCAAATGTTTTTATTGCTGCAAGCCGTTGATTGGCAGCCGAACTTGCTGCACCTTTTTGCCGATACCACTCAAGAAACTCGATGATAGTCTCCCTGTTGAAATCTTTCACCATAAATGATTTCAGTTTAATTTCTTTCTCTTCTGTGATAAAACGAAGAAAAAGTTTTAGAGAATCCCTATAGCTGAGAATTGTATTCTTTGAATAACACCGTTGTAATGGCAGGTAATCAGTCAGAAAGCCCGTAACAAGCTGAGCAAAATCAGTAGAATTCGTATTCTTCAAAAACGACCTCCTCTATCAAATCTGGGAACGAGGTTTTCAAACTTTCTCTGATAAAAGGATACATTTCCGATGTAAGCTTAAGATAGTAAGCAGTCTCTTCAAAACCCTCATGCCCGAGTATGGTTCTCATGTAGGGCATATATGCCATTAGGACTTTTCCTTCTTCCACCCATTTACGAAGAAGATTTATGCAGTAGGTATGCCGAAAATCATGCACCCTCGGACCATGCCCTGTGTGAGGAATATCTGCTTTATCAAGATATCTTCTAAAGTTTCGGTATACATTGACCAACGGCATGGCCTGCCCCGGACGAATCATGAAAAAGTATTCATCTGTAGGAGAGTTCGTATGTATTGTATTTTTCAGACGAAGGCATCTGGCTACTAATGATGGATGAATTGGAACCATTCGATCCTTATGATTTTTAGCATTTTTTACTGTAATGTATCCTTTGTCAAGATTTATATCTTCGACTTTAGCTAGCCGCAGTTCCGATACACGCAGACCACTTGTATATAGTATTCGAAAGAATACGGGCATTACCAAACCACGGTAAGGACACTCAGAAGGTAGGGACTGACTTTTATCAACAACAGAAAAGAATCGTTTCAGTTCATCTTCAGTATAGATATGAGCATCATACTTTGGAATTCTACCAGCAAGCCCTTTAGGTGGAATATATGCTGGAATACCGATATCATTTAAATATTTACAAAAGATTCTCATGAAACTGATTCTGTGGGAATGGTTGCTTTCGGCTTCATAGCTGCGCTTTTTACACCATTCATTACATAGTTCCTTGGAAATCACTTTTTCTATAAGATGATTATGAATAAAAAATGCATCCATTCTCTGAAAGCCAGAAGCCTCTGCGTTATAGTTGAAACCAAGAGCTTTTTTGACCATTACCAGATCTTCGAATTCATTTTTGAAGATACTGTTATACGTAGGATCATTCATTGGCAAAACCCTCCGGGGTCAATACGCATTCTGCAAGCTTTTTCAGGTCTGTTTTCAGATAAACTGCCGTTATATTGGAATCAGAATGACCAAGAATTGTTGTGATAACAGGCAGTGGAGTCTCCAACTCAAGAAGCATGGAACCAGCCGAATGTCTTAAAGAATGAAAGCCGGAATGTCTATCCCTGTATCTGCTGATCCCAGCTTTTTGCATGTAATATTTGATCCGCTGTCCAAGGTGGTCATTATCAGAAAAAGAATCAAATGGTGGCATGTGCTTTAAGAACAGGATATCCGATTCATAGTAACTGGGTCTTCCGTTTTTTATATAATCTATAACAGACCAGCCAACTGCATCAGGTAATGGAAGAGTCAACGGCTTATGTGTCTTATGCTGGATAAGAGAAATCTTTTTCTCATTCCAGTCGAAGTTACTGAAACGCAGGCCTTTGATATCGCCTATTCTCAATCCAAGGATACAGGCAAGGAGAATCATGGCGTAATCACGTTTGCCAATCGGATTATTCCGATCGATAACTGCAATCATTGCCTTAAGTTCTTCCATCGACCATGCGGAAGGAATCTTCGCACTTTTAGAAACAGGTGGCATATGGATCTTTTCAGCTAAATCTTCCATTAGGATATCAGTGGATAGCAAAAATCTCAGGAAATGTCTTACACCACAGACATTCAGCTCAACAGTTTTAAAACTGTACCCTGCCTGGGTTTTCAGATATCCATTGCATATGACCATAGTGATATCTTTCATATCATAAATCTTAAGCTGTGTTAGATAATCCATAAAAACAGTTGAGATTGTTTTATAATGGTTTACCGTGCTTGTAGACAGTTCTGAGCAATCCAAGTATGCACAGTAACACTGAAAAATGTTCTCATAATAATCATTCAATTTCAGTGGATTTTTAGATGCATAGTATCTCCTAGTCAAAACTTTATGGAGACTGTAATCCTCAAGCATGTGGACGACTCTTAGCAGCTGCACCCGTTGCTGTGACAGACTTCCAGCACTGCATTGGGTTATAAATCCGTATTGCTTTTCAAGGTAATTGAGTCCTCGTTCCATGTCATACTCAGTATCACTATACTCTTCAACCAGAAAGCATTGGATTTTATTCCATTCTCGTTCGTAGAAATGAATGGTTGATGAGTTATAATTGTTTTCATGAAGCAATTCTAAAAGACCAGTTGTAATCATTTCAAGTTTCATGAGTCAAAGCTCCTCTCTATTTGATGATTACAGAGTACCAATAAATGTGGTGAATTATCAGTCTGTTATTCAAAAAGTTATTAGCCTAAAATATAAGGTTGAGAGGATCATTGTCATTTAGTATTTAAGAATTATGCCGAGATAAAACAGGGACAAGGTGCTTATCATATGAGCTTAAAGAGATTAACTCGGCATAACATCTATCTCCACATAAGGTGGACCAATCTCAGTAATACTTTCAAATGTGTATCTTGATAAGCTAGATAAAGAATTAGAGGGGCGTGGTCTGCGTTTCGTAAGATACGCAGATGATGTGCTGATATTTACTAAAAGTGAAATGGCAGCAAATCGAGTTATGACCGGGGTATCAAGTTGGATTGAAAGAAAATTGTTTCTGAAAGTGAATGCAACAAAATCCAAAGTAGTCAGACCTATGAGAAGTAAGTATCTAGGCTTCACATTTTTAAAGAATGGTGGGCAGTGGAAAGTAAAACCTACAAATGAGAAGAAGGCAAAGCTATACCAAGTTATGCGTGAATATCTCAAAAGAGGAAAAGCTATTGCAAGACCACTGGCAGTAACTATAAAAAGAGTAAATCAAATAGTTATGGGTTGGATAAATTATTTTAGAATAGGAATGATGAAGCAATTCATGGAAGAGTTTGGCCAATGGCTAAGACATAAAATCAGAGTAATTGTAATAAAACAATGGAAAAGGCCTAGAACCATTTTCAGAAATCTGTCTTACTTGAATAGGAAATATAAGAACGGATTTGATGATGAGAGTATTTTCAAAGTAGCTAATTCAAGATTAGGTTGGTACAAAAGTTGTAGCATGAATGTAGTGAATTTCATTCTTAATCCTACACTGCTTGAGACAAAAATAAAGGACGGAGCTGGTCTGCTCAATCCCTTAAATTATTATCTAAGAAAAGTTGGAATATAAATTGTAGAGCCGTATACGAGACCCGTATGTACGGTTCAACGAGAGGGAAATAATTCTTAGCAATTATTTCTCTACTCTATTTATGAAAATCGCCATGATTAAAGGCAAATGTAGCCATATTTCAAGAAAGCAAGAGCAAAGTGTAGCCAAAAGGCTATAAAACAAGGACAAAAGGCAGCCATTAAAGGCTGCATAAGAAAGGGCGGGCATTTAAGCCCGCAAAACAAGGGCAAAAAGTAGCCGGAAGGCTGCCAATAAGGGCGTAATTGTAGCCGTCTGTTTTGAGACTGACATATCGGGTTTCAGGCAGGCGGCATTTTTATGTCCTGAAAAGACCTGTTTTGGAGACAACTTCGGAGGAGTCCGGAGGAGTGTCAGCGGGTAATTTCCGGGGAGGGCGCAAGCCCTTCCCTAAGCCCTCGGCGTTTGAGAGCGAAATACACCCTACGCACAAACCTTCGGTTTATGCTCCGGGGATTTCGCCCTGCCGGGGGCAAATTTGCGCAGACGCAAATTTACAGTCCGAAAGAGCCGGACTGTTTTCCGTGCCGCCCGGAGGACGGGGCGCACGGCTGATGCTGCCACTGATTATGGCTACGCTTTAGGGAAAATCCGTAGCAGCATCCACGGGACTTCACGCAAGCCCTTTTTTGTCTACCGGAAAACGGCAGACACGAATCGCCTGGATACGGGCGCTGATTCGCAATCAGCCGTCTTATGGCGGCGGCTCACAAGGAAAACGGCGGCATTAGGTTATCCGCCAAAGAAAAGGAGAGGCATTTGTGAAAAGAAATTCATTTATAGAAATGGCAAAGCTGCATGACTTATCAGGGCGCATCACTTATATTTCAAGCCATGCCAGACAGGAACATCTGTATGAAGTCTATGCAACGGAGCCGGACAGGGCATTCTGGCGGGAACTTGCCAAGTGTAATCAGGAGGAATTTGAAAAAAGCGGCACGAATGGGAAGTGTATCGAGGCAAGGGAGCTGATGATCGCCCTGCCGGAGAGCTTTATTCATTATGAGCATGATTATCTGCTGAAAAGGATGGTAGACGAATTTAAGAAACGCTACGGTGTGGAGTGCTATGCCGCGCTCCACCACAATAAACGGAAAACAAACCTGCATATCCATATGATATTTGCGGAGCGGAAGCGGCTGGAGCAACCGGCGGAAAAGACCGCCACAAGAAATATGTTCTATGACGAGCAAGGGCATCATGTGCGGACAAAGAAAGAGATACTTGACGATGCCGGAAATATCCGAAAGGGCTGTAAAATCATCAAAAAGGGAGATGTGTATGAACGTAAGATTTTTACCACAAAGGACGGACGCTTCAAGCAGGAATCATTTTTAGATGAAGCAAAAGTATTTTATACGGATTTAATCAACCAGATGGTGATTGATGATAAGGACAGATTCAGTATTTTTGATAAAAACGGTCCGCACCTTGCGACAAAAAAAGTCGGTAAAAATAACCCGAAAGCGGAGGAAATAAAGGCAGACAATGAAATCCGTATGGAGTGGAACAGGACTGTAGACCGTGCAGTTGTAAGTGGTGTACCCGAAGCGGAGATTTTGGAGTTGAAGAAAACAGAGATTACAGATAGGGTAAAGGAATCCGTGGAGCAGAACGGCAATAAGCCGGAATTGTTCGGGGATATTGTCAGTGCGGCGATTTTATTATTAGAGTGTCTGATTATCAAAGCTATGCAAAAGGTAATGGATATAGCGGAAAAGGTTATCGGCAAAGCTGATGATATTATAAAAGAAGCACCGGAGGAGATAGAAAATCCTGTCCATGCAAAAGATGAGCCTGTGGTCCAGCCAAAAAGGAAGAAGATACCGCTTCCTGTTAATCAGCAGCGTAAAGCTAAAGCAGATGCACGGAATGAAACAGAACAGCTACAGCCCCAAAATACTAAGGCAGTTAAAAAATCCGTGATTGAGCAGATAAAACCAGAACAAAAACCTGTTCCTGCTGAAGCAAAGCGTCTGGAAACAGAAAGACCACCGCAGCCACAGCCGTCTGTGCTTGCAAACAAATATCCCCGTCTGAAAGAGATAGACAGTAAACTCAAAGACCAGAACAAGGCAATTTTTGAGCGTGAGAAAAAACGGGATAAGCTGAAAAAGGAACTATCCGAATGCACGGGTATTTTCAAGGGCGGCAGGCGGAAGGAATTACAACAAGAGATTGACAGTATTGACATTCAGATTGCCAATATGAAAAAGAGGCTTTCGTCCATCGTGAAGGAATATAAGTTTGACTCTGTGCAGGCTTTCTATAAAGAATTTGATGCGGCAAAGAAAGAGAATCTTGAGTATCAGGCGGCTCGTACAGAGTGGGAGAAACTCTACGGAGAAAAAGCAGCTGATACAATGAGCGTCAGGTACAGGCTCAGGCAGAAACAGCAGATGATTATAGAAAGGGAAGCTACCAGAGCGCATCAGGCACAGAAGAAAGACAGAGGAGCGAGGTAATGCTGCTTTGCAGAGAAATTCATTCAAAGTAATGTACGGGCATTTATTTTGTTAAATATCTGGAATATTGTTGCCCGATTTTTTAAAACTGACAACCCGTCACTATAATGGTGGCGGGTATTTTTATGGAGGAAAACAGATATGGGAGAAAAGAGAATTTACGGATATGTGAGATGTAGCAGCACAGACCAGAATGAGGACAGGCAGATGATCGCCCTGCGGGAAGCCGCTGTGCCTGAAAAAAATATTTTCATGGATAAGCAGTCGGGCAAGGATTTTGACCGCCCGAACTATAAAAAGCTGGTGCAGGGGCTGAAGGCGGGGGATATTCTTTATATCCTCAGCATTGACAGGCTGGGGCGCAATTACGAGGAGATCCAAAACCAGTGGCGCATTCTTACCAAAGAGATTGGTATTGATATTTGTGTGCTGGATATGCCACTGCTGGATACCCGGAACGGTAAGGACTTGATGGGGACTTTCATCGCAGACCTTGTGCTGCAGATTCTCTCCTTTGTGGCACAGAGCGAGCGTGAAAACATCAAAAAGCGGCAGGCGGAGGGGATTGCCGCAGCAAAAGCAAGGGGTGTGAAGTTCGGAAGGCCGGAGAAGACAGCACCGGATGATTTTGGGAAAATCGTCAGGGCATGGGAGCAAAAGAAGCTGCCTTTTGCGGATGTTCTGGAAAAGTGCAATATGAGCGAGGCGACTTTTTACCGAAGGCTGCGGGAATACAGGCTGCTTCGTAACAAGTAAAAGCAGGCTGATAACGAAATAGCGGCTGTCAAAAAGTGTACTTTATGATATTTGTGTCTACAGAGCATCAGAGGGTGTTATCAGGCTGGAAATCGGAAAACATATAACAAAGTGTGGCAAAAAACAGCAAAAATACAGCAAAAATCCCATCAAAATACTTGCAAATTCGTAGAAAATGCTATATAATTAATTGTGGTTGCGGCTGTCAAAAAGTACCTTTTGATAAAGCTTCATAGGGATTGAGATTAAGTATATGAATCAGGAGAAATCAAAACCTTGCTCCTGATAGTAATCCTGAATCATAAGGTATTGAAGTTCCATTTGTTTTTCAGGTACTGATAAAAGGCTTCGAAGACGTATCGGTAAAACAATCAATATTTTCACAAGGGTTTTCGATACAGGGTAGTAGAGACGGAATTGCCTTCTGCGGCATCTGCGGCGCAAAGGCAGAGCAATAAAAGCGAAACAAAAGGAGAGTTTTGATGAAGCGACTCAGAAGAAGATGTAAGGCAGTGGCGGCTGTAATGTGTGCGATGACATTATTATTAAGTGCCTGCGGCAGTGAAGATGGCGGAAAAGATATGCCTGACACAGCAGCTTTTGAGAATCAGGATGATGAGGCAGTTCCGGATAGCTGCGGCGGGTCTGGGGAATCGCCGGATGAAGGAAGCAGTGAGAAAAAGCAGGCCGATGTGTCGGAGAGTGGAGAAGACAGAGAAAGCAGCGTACAAACAGCTTCGGGAAGCCAAGGGAGCGACGTGCGGATATCCGATGAAGAAGAGACGCAGGGTTCGGCAGAAATAGCAGGTGAGCCATCTCTGGAGGATTATAACTGGCAGGATAGATATGTGGCGGTGGGCGCTGTCATATCTTTGAATCTTCCCACGGAGCTGTTTGGACTGAGTTATTCCAGCAGCGATGAAGAGAAAGTAACGGTGGATGCAGCAGGGAACGTGACAGGGATTGCCCCCGGAAGTGCTGTGATTTCGGTGAACTCCGGCGAAGGAGAAAAAACCTTCCGTGTTTATGCGACGATGCCAGAGATCAGTCTGACCCAGATAACAAAGATTGCAGGGAACAAGGTGCAGCTGAATATTCTTGGAACCAATGGAGAGACAGAGTGGTATACGGACAATCCGGCGGTGGCCGTAGTCGATGAAAAGGGGCTGGTTACGGCGCTTTCTACCGGGAGCGGGCAAAGCACGTCTATTCATGCGAAGGTAGACGGGACAGAGCTTACATGTAAGATTTCCGTGGAACCGATTCCAAGGCTGGAAAGCGCATATAAGCTTTTCGCCTTTTCGGAGGGGACGGCCGTCCGACAGTATAACAGTTATATCTCCATTTGCTCTAATGCAAACAAATGTGTTACTTATACAGAAGATGAATATCAAAGACTGTCTTCCTATAGCGGATCCAACAGCAAGGAAGAGTATCCGGATCCGGAGGTACAGGAGGTGCTGGATATTGCGGAGGTAGATTATACATCGGGTTTAACCTTCCCTTTGTATGAAACATATTATCAAAGCAAACTGATTGGCAGCACGACAATAGATGAGTATACCCACTCCGAAATATATCTGGTCGGTTCATCACAGGATGCAGAGGTTCTGACAATCTCCAATCAGAAGCTGCAGGTATCGTATGAGGCCTGTGAGGGGTACGGCATTATATCTGTCTATTATGATGTGAGGGATTATGCCATAGGCTTAGTGAAGATAAAAGTAGACGGATATGAATATGCATTTGCAGTGCGTACCAGAGGATGGGCACCTGACAAGGAGGGACAGGTGCCAAAGGCTGATATTGTGGAAGAACTTGTGCATGATGATAATCTTGTATTCAGTACGGATATTTCCACAACCAGTCTGTACAGGGATTCGCGAGCCTTTATTCCGTCTGAGTGGGTAAGCAGTCTGGGAGAAAAAATGTTTTCCGCCGCGGAGGATAAAGCGATTTCAACGGCAGTCGATCTGCTGTTTAAGATTATTTTTTAGCAGTGTTCAACAAATGATGTATGACTTATCGTTGATATCTGTCCTATATCAGACAAATAAACAGAAAGAAAAATATTTGTGATAAACTAATGTTTTATCTGAAAGCAGTGTTTCCATAGCTCTAATTGAACAAAAAGAATACCGCATTTATGCGGGTTTTGGCATTAAGCAAATACATAATATTTTAGGAGGAAAAAAGTATGGGACTATTGGATGCAAAGAAAATGCCGGCAAGCAATGTCTCCCCGGAGGTGGCGGAATGTGACAGACAGATAGCGGCGCTGGAACAGAGGGAACAGGAGGTTATTGCCAATATTGGAAAGCTTTACATGGAAAACAATGATGTAAAGTCAGCTGCTGGCACAGTTTATGAAGCGCCGCTGAAAGAAATGAATAAAATTTTAGAAGAAATACTCATTCAGGAAAAAAGAAAGCTGGCGGTGCAGGGATTGCGCAAGTGTGAAAAATGCGGCAACATTCTCGTACTTGACAGCGCATTCTGCAATAAGTGCGGTGAAAAGCTGGAGGAGCTGTTCGTTCCTACGGAACAGAATCCTCATATATGCGCAAAATGCGGTACATCCTACAATGAAGGAGCTTGTTTCTGCAAAGGCTGCGGAAACAAGCTGGAGTAAATTGTAAAGGTTATTCAAAATATATGTTAAGAGTTTTGGAAAGAGAGGAAAGAGAAAATGGCTTTATTAGGGAATATTATCTGGTTTATTTTTTTTGGTTGGTGGAATTTTCTGTTATATGGATTTCTGGGATTGGTATGCTATATCACAATCATAGGAATTCCTATTGGGAAAGCCCTGTTTCAGTACACGAAGCTGATGGCATTGCCTTTTGGGAAAGTGATTATCAAGGAGACGGAGCTTAAGGGTAAAGAAAATGTCTCGGCAATTCGTCGTGTAGGAGGAACTATAGCTAATATTCTCTGGCTGCCGATAGGGATTGTGACCTTCATCATGAATATCGGAGTCATGATAGCATGTGCAATTACTATCATTGGTATACCGGTAGCCATCGTTATTGCCAAGAGCTGTAAGTTCCTGCTCTGGCCGGTTGGAGCTAAAGTCATTACAAAGGATGAGGCGGAGGCGCTCAGGATGGAAAAGTCCATGATGAAAGTCATGGGTACTGCCATGGCAGTCAATAACATGATGTCCAATCAGACGGCTCAGCCGCAGGCAATTCCGATGAGCCAGACAACCCAGCCACAACAGCAGACTGCACAGTCAGGCCAGACTTTGGATAACCTTAAAACCGGGGGCGCACAGGTGCTGGAAGGTATCAAAGAGACCGGCAGAAAAGCAATGTCAGCCATTGCTGAGACGGGCAGTGCCAGTGCATCAGCCCTAAAGAACCGGCAGATGACGATTAAAGAGCAGGTTTTGGCTCGGCAGCGGGATGTCACGATGGATGAACTGCTGACACAAACAGAGTCAAAGCTTTATCGGAACAAGGTCATGGAGTGGATTATGCCGTTTTTGGAATACATAACACTGGCAGTCGGGATTATATGTGTGATTATCGGTATGATTTATGTCAGAGCTATCTGGAATGCAAATATAATGCTCGGCGTTTTCCACGGTATTGTCCTGGCGGCTCCGCTGATGATTATGGCAGCCGTGCTGGGTATGATTAAGAAAAACAATGTGTTTGTGTTAATTGTACTGGGCGCACAGCTTTTGGCTCACATTGGCCTTGGAATTACGGGAATGGGGTTCAGGATACTGTGGATTTTATGCTATATCGGAGTCATTGCAGAATATGTGTATTTATCTATGATTAAAAAAAGTGTAGGGCAGCGGCAGACGGCGTTCTGTTCCGGGATGCAGAGGATACCTACAGGAACTGTTTTAAGAACCAATAAGGATGTGTCTGATGCGGCTGCAGGAGCTGCAAATACAGCCAGAAAATATTGCAGTCAGTGCGGCGCGGATGTTTCCGGCGGGATAACTTTCTGTGGACAATGTGGCATGAAAGTGGAATAAAATGGGGCAGCCTCGCCTGGATTTTTACACCAATATTCCAGCTTCCCACTTGAAAAAGAGCTTTAAATGATCATTTCCGCATCTTCGGGACTGATTACAGTCCCGAAGATGCTATTTTCTGTGATTTCTCGGCTTTGCCCCGGATTTCTTTCTCAAGCGCTTATCCTTATTTTACATTCCTTGTTTTGTTCCCTGTTTGACTCCTGTTTTTTCTGGTACTACCATCCATATTTGTATCACTTCTTTTAGTTCCATGAGCCACTCTTGGTTTCTGATGAATCATACCCTGTTGTGTGCTGCCCATCCCCCGATTCTTCCTCTAATACCAGCAATTCCTTGTATTGGATCCCGATTGCAGGAACTTTGCCCCTGGCGGATCCTGACCAGATCGGCAGATTGGCATTAAAACAGAACAGGATTTTAACATATCAACTTGGCAACAACAGCTTGCCCATCCAAGTGCTCCAAAGATTCAGGTGTAAAACAATATCTTATAATATATTGAGATGGCAAAGAATGTTTCGGTATTATTATGGATTATTTATCATAGTCAATAAAAGAAAGTGGATTGTGTTGTGCATAAGTTTATATCAAATCAATAATTACAAACACACTTGACAATCTTTCTCTGACAACATGCGAGAAGACGGTATCAAAGAAGACAGTCAAGAGTTCATTGCGAATTTCAAGAAGAAGCATATCCAGACTATTTTAAAAAAGTGTGAAGCAAACGGCTGGAACCTCAGTATGATGAGATTGGTTTTTACTGGTGGTACATCACAGATGTTAGCAACTGAGATTAAGGAATTATTACCAGGAGCTACAATTTACCAAGATTCAATATTCTCAAATGCAAGAGGTTTCTTAAAAGTTATCACAGAATAATCTGGATTATAAAAGGTCGTTTCTTAACTGAAGCGGCCTTTTTATTGTTTATTTATATCTTCCACATAATTTCTTTATGAGTGAGGGGTAACTTGTTACCCCCATCTTGAGTAACACCATGAATAACACTATGAAAGGAAGAGGTAAAAGAAATGGTTTATGAAAATTTGACTTACAAACAAGTTGAGACAGCGTTCTATGAAGCTGCTGAAAAAGTCCTTGATATTGCAATTAGCAATTAAAAGATAATAGTTGTAAATGCTTTCCTAATACTATTTTTTTACTTGATTACATGGTACAATATGTATATAAACCACAGGGGGATTTCAAGTGCTTAATTT
>DATERV010000160.1:0-3422 GCA_035271185.1 Lachnospiraceae bacterium
GAACAGGATGTCGTATTGGTGAGGTAGTAGGGCTAAGGTGGCAGGACGTGGATATGGAATCGCGGGTGATTGATGTCAATCATAGTATGACTTATTATCCTAGAAGAACAGATACATATAAGTGTGAATTTAAGGTATCACTTCCCAAAACAAATGCAGGTAATAGAAAGATACCAATAATGCAACCCGTATATGATGCACTTCAGTCAGAATATGAGAGACAGAAGGAAGAAGGTTTTTGTAGTTCGGTTGTGGATGGAATGACAGGATTTATCTTTTCAAATCGTTTTAATACGATTCATAATCCATCAGCTGTGAATAGAGCAATTCGTAGAATCTTAGAAGCGCATAATGCTGATGAGATAGTTATTGCAAAAAAAGAAAAAAGACAACCAATCATTATTCCACATTTCTCATGTCACCACTTGAGGCATACATTCTGTTCTCGATTTTGTGAGAATGAAACAAATCTTAAGATAATCCAAACAGTTATGGGTCATGCAAGTATTGAGACCACCATGGATATCTACGCAGAAGTAACGGATTCAAAGAAACAAGAAGCAATTGAAAACCTAGCACGAAACTTAGATATATTTTAGAAAAGAGTCGTTAAAGAGGTTTCTAATAGAGGACAACAAAAAATAGGAAAGACAACAAAAAGACAACATTTTTTGATTTTATGCTACCTGATAGTAAGTGATAATACTTTTAACAAAGTGGCTTAGATACTGCATAATCGGGTACAGTCGGTAATACTAATCTATCTCGAATTGTATTCCCGACGATGAAGACACTGTCCTAGATGGATCTCTACGAGCGAATACGACGCGCTCCGACACTGTATGGATTGCTATGGTAGAGCCTCAAAACTACCTTAAAGCCATAGAATTTCTCGGAGCTTCACGGAGCTTGATGTAAATAATGGATTACGTCTGATGAGGTCAGACGGGGTAACTTTTATCAAATTTAATAGGCAACAATTGTGAGGAGCAACCTCAGATTGTAGAAGTCTTAGGCACTTCGTTACTAGTAGAAATACTAGTACGAGGTGCTTTTTTGCATTCTGAAAAAAATGTGTTTTGGAAATCAATACATGGAGGAAAAGAAAATGCAACGAAAGAAATATGGACCCGACTTAGATAAGTATTTGGAGGATGGGGGAAGAAAATATGTATCTTATGAGCAGGGAGCAAGGCTATATTCCATGCCCTACTATTCATTTGTCCGACTTACCAAGGATGCACAGGCGAACCTAAGGATGAGACGATCAGTAGTTGTTGATCTAGATATCCTGGAAAAATATATTCTTAAAAACCACGTAGAGTAAAGGAGAAGGAAAATGCCAAAAAAAAGAGTAGAGGTTAAGGATCTTAGTGAAAAGGTAAAGCAGGGTAAAAAGAAGTTTGTTAGGTATAAGGAGGGTGCTGAGCTATATTCAGTGGGATTGCATACCATTGAGCAGTTAGCTAAGGATGCCAAAGCAGTATATCACGTAAAGGGCATTGTATTAATAAACACGGAATTAATTGATGAGTATCTTGAAGCATTTAGAGATGAATATGATGAATATTAAAAAACATTTAGGGAGGAAATGAGCATGTGTAAAGTAATTGCAATTGCAAATCAAAAGGGTGGTGTAGGTAAGACTACAACGACAGTGAATTTAGGTATTGGTCTTGTAAGACATGGAAAGAAGGTTTTGCTAGTGGATGCAGATCCACAGGGTAGTATGACTGCGAGTCTGGGTTATGTTGAACCGGATGAAATTAAGATAACATTTGCAGATAAGCTTTTAGACATTATTAATGAAGAGGAAAAGGATCCAAGAGAAGGAATTCTACATCATGTGGAAGGTGTTGATTTAGTTCCGGCAAACATTGAATTATCAGCATTAGAGGTTGCACTTATTAATGTTATGAGTAGAGAAAGAATTATGCGTTGCTACATTGAAACTGTTAAGGAGGCTTATGATTATATTCTAATCGACTGTATGCCATCGCTTGGTATGATGACCATTAATGCCTTAACAGCTGCAGATTCGGTATTGATTCCGGTTCAGACTGCCTATTTGCCGGTGAAAGGCTTGGAACAGCTACTAACAACTATATATAAAGTTAAAAAACAGCTAAATCGGAAGCTGGAAATCGAAGGGATCCTTACTACTATGGTTGATTTTAGAACGGTTTATGCTAGAGAAATCTTTGAAAAGATTCATAAGACCTATTCAGATACAGTGGGAACGATAGAAACCTATATTCCATTATCGGTTAAGGCGGCTGAGACAAGTGCTGAGGGTAAGAGCATATTTAAGCATTGCAAAGAAGGTAAGGTTGCATTGGCATATGAAGCATTAACGAGAGAGGTGTTAGAGCATGAAAGATAGACCAGGTCAAAAGATTAAAATGTTAACAGTAGATGAGCTTTTAAGAGTACCGGCAGGGGAATCGGCGGTAGAGATAGATATAGATAAAATCAGTGCGTTTGAGAATCATCCGTTTAAGGTTCTTCTGGATGATAGGATGCATGAGCTTGTAGAAAGTGTTTTGGGAAATGGAATACTTACTCCGGTTATTGTAAGACCGGATGATGAAGACGGTTATGAAATGATTTCTGGTCACAGAAGATTATATGCTGCAAAAGAAGCGGGGTTAGAAACCATTCCGGCATTTGTAAGAGAATTAACAGATGACCAAGCCACAATTGCAATGGTAGATTCCAATCTTCAAAGAGAGACGCTGTTGCCAAGTGAGAAGGCTTTTGCATATAAAATGAGATATGAGGCAATGAGACACCAGGGAAACAGAGGTGACTTAACTTCGTCCCAAATTGGGACGAAGTTAAAAGGATCCTCTACTTCGTCTCAAAAAGGGACGAGGTTACGAGCTGATGAGGAACTAGCAAAGCAGGTGGGTGAAAGTAGAAATCAGGTTCATAGATATATCAGATTAACTGAATTAACACCAGAATTACTTGAGCTTGTGGATAAGGGCCGTATTGCTATTATGACAGCAGTGGATATTTCATATTTGGGTAAGAAAGTGCAGAAATGGATTCATGAATATATCTGTGACAATGGAGTTGTGAAGTCATATCAGATAATGGCACTGAGAAATGCCTATAAGGACGATGAAGAATTCACACAGAAGGAAATGGTCAAGATACTCAATGAAAACCTACCGAATAGATTACCAAGTCATAGGGTGGCATTCACTGGTAAGAGACTACATCAATTTTTTCCTGCTTTTTACACAGCAGATGAAATGGAATCAGTTATTGTAAGGCTATTAGAAAAATGGAAGAAAGAACAGGAAGGATAAGGCTATGGATTTTAATTATTATTACGGGACCCAGGCGGATCAGTTTAGTTTCATACGAATTCCAAAAATAATGCTGACAGGGGAGATGTTCTCTCCTCTGTCCCT
>DATERV010000161.1:0-6338 GCA_035271185.1 Lachnospiraceae bacterium
ACAGATTCTGTATCTCTGCATCTGTCAGCGTATTCATTTTACGTTTGGGATGTAGGTTGGCTTCCAGTAAAATATCCTGTAATACACCATTCCCCAAACCGGGAATGCGCTGCTCAGTTGCTAGAAAGGCCTTTGCTGCCAGCTTGGAAGCACCATCCTTCAACAGACCTTGAAAATAATCCATGGTAAAACCGGTTGATCCAGGCATTGGTTTCCTTTTCCCTACCCAGTAATAGGGGTTATCATATTCCCTAGGATCAAATAAAAGCATGGAACCATACATCTGTACTGTACAGACTAAACTGCTTTCATCTTCAAACGTGATTCTAGTCTCATACTTATCAGGAAGCTTTTCTTCTGCTCCATAATACCTAATATTGGTGCCATCACCTACAGCAAAGGAAAGATCATCCAGTGCAAACTCCACTATGCTGCCAATGCCACTGGCAGGACCTACCACTTTTCCTTCCATCTTTTCTGCATAATCAGCAGGATCTCCCACATACCAGGCAAACTTGTGGCCAGACTGTGCCACAACAACCTCTGTAATTCTCTTACCACATACAGTTTCATTTAGTTGACCAGCAATGGTCAGGCTTTCAGGTATCTCGATCATTCTTTCCTCCAACGCTCCAAACTAGGGAAATAGGTCATCAAAGCTGCCTTGGCTTCTTCTACAGTTTTGTATCTTCCGCCTTCTACTTCAAATGGTGCACAAAGGTCTACCATTTCCTCCAAGCTCATGTCCTGAGTAAACTTACCATCATTAAAACAATAAACACAGTACTTTTCATTTCTGCTTCCATCTGTATTGATTCCGTACTGTTCCTCTTGCATTGGCATTCCACAACTTTGACATATTTTTTGTTCCATTTTTATAGTCCTCCTTTTTTTGATAGGACAACTATATCACTCTAAATATGACACCACTTTGTCATATTTAAATTATTTTGTATTCTTTTTCCATCTCATGGATGCGCTTAATCATCTCATCTCTGACAAAAGCAGGTTCCACAACCTCTGCTGCGGGGCCAAAGGACAGGATAATACCGTAAATCCAGTCATCTACATTACAATGAATCTCCACCTGAAAGCTTCCATCTGGCAAAACTATCATATTATCCTCATAGAAAAGATCATAAACACGATATGCTTCTGAGGCTTTTATCTTCAGGACTATTTTTACCAAATTATCTTCCATGGACTGGTGAGCTTCTGTTCCGTGCACGTAATTGTTAATCTGCTCTTCATCCTGTTTATTCTTCTCTGTATCCCAATCAAAGTTGTCATTTGTTACTGTCACATTGTTCATTCGCTGTAGTTTAAAAATGCGGATTGCCTGACGTGTTCTGCAAAAAGCTTTTAGATACCAGGTATAATCCTTAAACACCACTTGGAGAGGCTCCACAGTCCTGTTGCCGGTCTTGCCATTGCGCCCATAGTAATCAAAGAATATGACTTTGTGATCCCAAATAGCTTGTTTGATTTCTTCAAAAACCTGCTGTCTGGTACCACTCCAGTCAGAGAAATCGATAGAAACCCAGTTTTGAGATTCTACCTGAAAAAGAGCTCTCAGCTTATTGATGGTTTCCGCTCCTTTCAGAGCACCTAACTCATCCAGACTGGTAAGAGCAGAAAGTATTTGCTGTTGTTCCTTTTTGGTTACCAGAAGTTTATTCAGTACAAACCGGTCAGTTAAGCTGATTCCACCATTTCTTCCCTTACTGGCATAAATGGGGATACCGGCCATACTCAGGGTTTCCACGTCCCTGTATATAGTCCTCGCAGATACTTCGTAATGCTCTGCCAGTTCTGCGGCTGTGACAGTCTTCTTGTTCATTAATAAATATACAATGCCCAACTGGCGATCCAGCATTATCTCTCTCCTTACAAAAAGGTTTTATAGTCCTCATAATTTTTAGCTAGCAAATCCGGGGTATGCAATCCATAAGGACACTTACTCATACATTTATTACAGTGCAGGCAATTCTCAATCTTTTTCATTTTTTCCTGCCATTCCCCAGAGAGGTAACCCTTCTTGGGAGCTCGTCTTAACAGCAGGCTCATTCTGGCGCAATTATTAATCTCTATTCCCACAGGACATGGCATACAGTACCCACATCCCCTGCAAAAATCTCCTGAAAGCTGTGCTTTGTCTAAGCTTATTTTTTTCAGCATTTCTTCTGTGAGAACGGGAGGTTTCTCCTGATAGGAAAGGAATTCATCCAATTCATTTTCCTTCTGTATGCCCCAGATGGGTGCAACATGATCAAACTGAGCCAGGTAAGCATACGCAGTAGCGGAATCATTGATCAATCCGCCGGACAATGCTTTCATGGCTATGAATCCCATCTCCGCTTTCTTACAATCCTCAACCAGGTTTTGTTCTGCTTCTGATGCCAGATAACTGAATGGAAATTGAAGTGTTTCATATAGGCCGGATTCTATGGCCTCTTTTGCCACCGAAATTCTGTGGTTTGTTATACCAATGTGACGAATTTTACCTTGCTTCAATGCTTCTTCCATGGCTTCATAGAGCCCTGATGCATCCTCTGGTTTGGGACAGAAAGCCGGATTATGAAACTGATAAATATCAATATAATCTGTTTTCAGGGTTCTTAAACTGGTCTCTAAGTCCTTCCAGAATCCTTCTGCGTTATCCGCTCCTGTTTTGGTACTAATAATAATTTTTTCACGGGTACATGCAAACGCTTCTCCCAGCTTCTCTTCACTGTCTGTATACCATCTGGCAGTATCAAAGTAGTTAATTCCATGATCAAATGCTTTTTGTAACAAATAAACTGCTTCTCTCTTTGTGAGTCTCTGTATGGGAAGGGCCCCAAAACCATTCTTGCTTATTACTAATCCGGTCTTGCCAAGTCTTACCGTCTGCATAGTCAAATCTCCTTCTTACTGTATCTCCCTTATCAGGCAGTACTGCTTTAGCTTAAAGTGCTTTTCCATAATACCGAACAGCTTAAATCCAAACTGTTGGTAAAAAGACACGTTCTGCGATTTATGTGTTTCCAATGAAATCATCAGGCGATTTTTTTCAGCAAAATGTATGGCTTCTTCCACAAGCATGGCAGCAATACCATGATGCTGTACCTTGGGATCCACTGCCAGGTAAATAATATGCAACCTTTTATTTTGATGCAGCTGATCTGTCCAATTGGAATTCAGATAATCTTTTCCCAAAAAGAAATGATAAAGTGTTTTTAGTGAGGGATCCTCTTTGATTAGCAATCCTTCTGTCTTTAGTGTGGCTTGCAGTTCCATCGCGTAATACTTCAGAAAATTATAGGGCTCTGATTCGTCTGATACAACCAGAATTCCATGCAGGTCTTTACTGTCTGCAAAGATTTCACAGTTTTCGTAAAACTCTGTCATATCACAGGCAAACAGTTTGGGCATCAGTCTACGTCTCACCTGTTCGTCTGGAATCAGCTCCTCATATAGTGGATCAGTTGCAAAACATTCTGTTAATAATTCTTCTAGTTTGGGTAAATCTTCCTTTTGTACTCTGTACAATCGATCACTTTCCATGATAGTTTTTCTTCTTGATTATGACAGACACTCTGAAAGCATCTGCTTCATTTCCTCCACGTTTATTTTTAGCTGTACAATTAGGTTTCTATAAACTTCCTTTTGTCTTTCAACCGCCTCTCTTAAAAAAATAATTTCTCTGTGATAATCAGTATCGCTCTCCTTATTCTTTTGTAACAACCTTTTTACCACACCAAATAAATTTACATATCCTATAATTCGTTGATACCCCCATTTTAATCTTTCTTTTGGTTGATCGAATACATAGGATGTAAAGTGGTCATACACCTTTTCTTCAAACATAAATGCATACCGATTGTTGTCAATCTCATATATCTTTCTCATTGCGGCAGAAAGATTTCCCTCCTCTAAGCTTTCCTTGGCACCAATGAGCAGTTCCAGACTTTCCTGCAGAACAACATGTGGCAAAACCACATTTCCATACCAGTCAATTCTAACAAAAGTATCCTGCTCCTTTTGAAACAAGGTAAGTAAAGACCTTTCTAACTGAATGGATTTTTCATCCTCTATACCGGCATCATTATAAATCCGAACCTTTTCATAGACCTTTTGAGCAATCTCAGACGTCTCTGACAGGAGTGTCGCAAATCCCTCTCCATCAGCATTTGCTTCCTTACAGATGCCCATATCCAGAACTTCCTCTGCCTTTTTAAACACAGGAGAAAAATCTAAAGGTACAACTACTGTTCTATCAATCTGAATCAGTAAAAGTCCAAATAGCTCATGATGCAGCCTATAGACATCTTCATCATAGTAGTTGTCATTATCAAACTGGGAATGGTAATGGGTTGCCAGAAAGCTTCCACCTGTAAAATCATTCACCATTGATGGAATACCGGCGATTGCTATGGAAAAATCATCAGACCAGGTCTCAATGGGAGCCGTTATCCTAGTGTCCTCAGGATATCCATGGGTCAGTTCAGGCAGTTCTTCCAAAAATCGCTCCAGAAAATCCGCATACTCATATGTACTGCGAATTCTGGCGCGTGTCCCGTGAGCCAGTGCGGGCAACTCAAAGTTCAGATCTGCTATCACCTGCCCACGCCACTGTGGATGAACAGTGAAAACCTGTTCATAAGCACCGGTTGACCAGTCAAACTGGGAATCCACAACACCCCATTCCTCTGCTGCCATAGCACAAACGAGTATGGTGTTTTGGGGTTGCCATCCCACATCTATGAGCTCTTTTGCTATACTAAGCATCATGGATATTCCCGTATTATCATCCTGAAATCCGTTAAAATAAGAGTCATAATGAGCAGAAAGCATAATTTTTCTGTCTTTGTTTTTTCCTGTTATCTCTCCAATTATATTATAAGTGGTACAATTTTTTTTGACACTGGAGTAAGCGTCCAAATATACTGTCATTTCCTTTCGGATCTTAAGCACTCTCTTGATATCTTCTGCATCCTTTCGGGAAATGGAGAAAGCTGCTGCCTCAGCAGGTCCTGCTATATCCTGGGCATTCAACGCCACATCATCCACTTCTCCATAGCCGCCTGTCTGTACTGCAATGAGTGCAGCTGCCCCCTTTAAATATGCCTGGTAAACAGGATAATTAATCCACCATTCATCTCTCTGATTGATGTCCACCAAAACAAGCTTTCCGGTAACATTCAGGTTCTCATAGTCCTTCTCTGTCCCTTTTCCCACATAAACCAGTTGAAAGGATTTTTGTCCTCCAGTTATAAACTGTGTCTGATATGCGCCTAGTTGAATTTTCTTTTCCTTACCATCATTATTATCATAAACCAAGATTGCTTTTTTAAAATCCCAAGAATCTACAATTATTGGGTCCTTCCATACTTTGGAAAGCCCTATTTTCTTCATTTCCTGTACAAGCAGTTCTCCAGTGGCTATCTCTGCATCAGAACCTGCTGTGCGGTATCCCAATACCGGATTGGTATGGTTTTCTTCCATCCTCTTTGCTAACGTATAAGAATAAGCTATATCAAGTCTATTTATATACTCTTCTTCCAAACTTTTCAAGTATAACCATCTCCATAATTTATATATCTGTTTATTTGTTTATAGCATCTTTAGTATTAACCATAATATGATGAACCAAAACACAATGATAGGAATCGCATAATACCATTTTTTAGGCTTTCCATCCTTCCAAAGCCCTTCTGCTTCTAACTTACATCGAGACAAAATCTCGTCAGGAATCAACTTAACCGTCAAAGCCACCAGAATGGGTAATAATATAATATCATCCAGATAACCTAACACCGGAATAAAATCGGGAATAAAATCGATTGGGGATAGAGCATACCCAATGGTAATTCCTGCCATGATTTTAGCACCAACAGGTGTATCCTTGGACTTCAGGCATAGAAATACCGCCGGAATGTCTGATTTGAGTTTTTTGGCTCTTTCTTTTAAACCAGTTTTATGATAGTTCAAATCGTTCCTCCTCAAATCCATAGTAATTTCTTCCCCATATTAGGTATTCTGTAAATTTTGTAATTGTATTTTTACCGTTTCTATATCAAGCTTATCCGTATAGATGCTACTCCAAAGCCTCATTTCCCCATTTACAGTTACCACTCCAATGGTTTGGGCCATAGCAGGTGAAGCCGGAGGGATAAAAGATACATGACTTGTCATAGATATGGTTTCCTACAACAAAAACTTAGTGCATGGATTCCAGCCTTTGGTCAACCACTTCCTGGGTGAGAATTGTGACGTTATACTCTGTTCCATCAACCGATATTTTTTTTACAGTATCATTGGCACTAAAAATGTTCTCATCCACATAGGCAAGCTTA
>DATERV010000162.1:0-9838 GCA_035271185.1 Lachnospiraceae bacterium
CTCCCAAAGTCCGGTTCCAACGGGGCTTATTAAAGTGCCACTACTCCAGTCACTGTCACTCTGAATAATTCAAAAATTCGATAGATTGGTACTTTGGAAGGATATATTCATTTTTTAATTACATTTTGCGGAAACTCAAGATTATTCCGGATACATCATTCTTCCAATATAAGTATGGATAGGGCTACTTTTTTTTCTTGTGATTACAAAATGGGATATCATTTATCTGATAATTTTGTACCAATTGTTGTGAAATAGTGACTGTTATATACAAACGCATTCGTCAGCACATCTTCTATGACCTAACGATGTGCAAACGAATGCTTTTAGCATTTCAATCCGAGTTCATTGCTGATACTCTATATAGCTTCCATTCCTTTTTATTCTTAACAAACACATCGTAATGTTGATATCTTCCTGTGGAAGACTTCGTTTCATCTGACATTAGTTTATATTCTATATCTTCAACTACTTTATAAACTGCAACATCATCAAACTGCTCCTTTTCATTTAGCGCAACTCTATTATCTGCTTCACTGATAGATATTAAGGTACGTTTGTTCTCATGAAAAAAATTCTCTGTCCCATTATCTTTAATATAATAGTAATACTATGACTTTACTATATAAGAAAGCTCTCCATTTTCTAATTTTATTCATATCTATCCCTCATGTTTCAATTTTGCTCATCCAGATACAGCTGCACTCTATTATCAATGGCATCTGCCACCTGCTTGGCATCCCTTCCTCCCGAAAAGAAATCTTCTGTTTCATCGGTAATTATGTTTCTAATGCTTTCCGGTGCTGTTTCGGAGACACCCAGATTATTCAGATATTGTATAATTTCTTCCAGGTAACTATCCCCATTTGGATTGCTTATTGCAGTTCCACCCCTCATGCCTTTTTCCATTTGAGCTCTGTAGTACCAAGCTGGTGGAACACTCCATTCATCATAAAATACGTTTTCTCTAATAACATCCTCTCTTACAGGCATATAGTTTGATAACACCTGACTATCTCCCTCCAACAGAAATTGAAGAAATGCTGATATTACCTCCTTATGTTTTGTATTCTTATTAACAGCAATTACATAACTTGGTAACCAATACCCAATTCCCTCACTCTGTCCCGGATATCCCACCGTGTGACAATCATCTCCATAATTATTTAATATATTCACAAGCTCGTACATACTTCCACTGTTGAAATCAAGCACCACATAGTTCCCATTCTTCACCAAATCTTTAACTTCATTCTCTCCTATGATTTTTGATTCCTGCCCCTGTAGCTTTGCTGTTTCTAACAATTTCTGAAATAATTCATCTTCAAAATGGCTCTCATGATTGTCCATATCAATAAATGGAGAGTTTTCAAAGCTATCAAAAACAAGCGCTCCCAACACAAAAGAAGCCTTAGATTTGAAATAAGTATTTATAGTCAATCCTTCCGTCTGCTCATTACTTTCTGAAATATGCAGTATATCTTCAAGCTCCCAGTGTTCCTTCTCCCACAACTGATTCGACACAAGCAGAGATTTACCGGTTGCTTCCGGAATAAGAGCCACCCAGTCCTCCCCTATTTTCCCAGATTTCACTATTGCAGGAAAAATCTGATTCTGTGTTTCCTTTGGAATGAACTCCGTCATGTCAGCTAAAAGTCCCTTTTCATATAATGTCTGAAGCTTTTCATTGTTTTCGGTAAAACAGATTATATCCGGACCTTTTCCTGCGGCAAACTCTGCAAGGGTCAGATTCCAGATATCCTCTTCCTCACCTGTTATCTCTTCAAACTTAATAATAGTATTTCCCTCTACTCTGCTAAAAGATGCTGCACGGGATTTTGTATAAGAAGAAGCAATTCCGGCTAAATTTAAAAATTGAATCTCCTCTTTTGTCTCCTGTACCTCATTTGACAGCACACAGACATCTGTTCTTGTTCCATTTGCAATATAAATAACTGTGACTGTGGTTTTTGAAAGGAAATTTCCTTCTGAATCAATGTTAACAAGATAATACTCTTCTCCCTGCACACAAAGTAATACAAGGAGGGAGTCCTGTACTGCATCCATACAGATTACACCAGTCTGGTCAATACCCTCAGTATCAGTAAATAAGTCTACAATGTTCTTTTTCAGATTACTATCCTGTGTTTCCAATGCATACTGACCGGGTTCCCTTTCATATATGATGTAACGTTTATTCGAGGTATAAGCTGAGATAGCTCCTGTCGGAACATCGGGAGAAAAATATTTGATTTCTACATACTCACTTTCATTCGGTGTATTTTCAACCGGTGTACTTTCTGTCATCTGCCCTTCCATACTTTGAAAGCCAGTTGTTCTCCAATTCGCTTCAGAAGTCAATTCTTTTTATTATCGATACTCGCCCGGAGTGCAGCCCATCACTTTTTTGAATTCCCGATTAAAAAAGCTTACGTTATTATAGCCGCACTCAAAACAAATTGTTTTAACGTCCTTTTGGGATTCTTTAAGAAAAGTACAACACTTCATAATCCGATATTTATTTACATACTCTATGGGTGTCAGATTTGTGTAGTCTTTAAATTGTCTGCAAAAGTGACTGGAACTCATATTCGCCTGCTTTGCAAGTTCATCCAGCGTAATCTGGTCCATAAATTTATGTTCAACGAAGAGTATTGCTTTTTTCAGGTTTTCAACCGTTTCCGAACCTGTTTTTACTTCTATATTTCCAAAATGGTATTGATGTAAAAGCTGCCAGATTAATAAAAGATGTCCTTTTATAAACAATTCCTTTTTAATTGTGACAGAGCAGCCGGCTTCTTCGAGTTCATATATAGCCTCAAGATGCGACAGGATTTCCTCCTTCCATCGTGCTTCCCTTCCAATCTTTACAACACCCGCCGAAGAGTCATAAAGTGAAAAAGGAATGTACTCCTTTTCCTTATCTATTTCATCAGTGTTTATCAAAAAACGGTCTGCAAAAACGATAGCCTTATATTCGCAGGCATCGTCGCTTATTCCCTTGTGCATAACATTCGAAGGAACAAAAACAGCTTCGTTTTCAAAAAGGCTCACGTGTTCGGAGCCGATATCCATATCCAACCTTCCTGAAATAACATAGAGGAATTCAAATTCAGAATGCATGTGAAGATAGAGTGCTTCCCGGCATTCCTTTGGAGTATTGGTTCTGTGCAATGAATATGCGTACCCGTCGGTCATATGAGCAATGTTCTCAATATATACTTTATATTTCAAAGTCATTCTCCCTTCAACTTAGCAATATTGTGTTATTATTAAGCATGTAAGTGTATCCCTGTCCTTTTAACAAATGATAAAGTATCATTATACCACAAAACTATTATTTCATGTGTGAAGAGGTGACAATATGAGCAAAATAAAGCAAGTTTCAAATGGACTGCTTTTTACGAGAAGAGACGAAATCATACTGATCTCGCCTTACGGAAAAAACTGTTTCAGAGTAAGAGCTACCCGTAATACAATGTTTTCAGAAGAAAAATGGACTCTTCTGGATCCGGAAGAAGTTCCTGTGAGCTTTAATGAGGTTTCCGACGACTGCCAGGAAATCAGTAACGGACAGCTTAAGGCGAGGATTGAAAAATCATGGGCAGGCTGTTTTATTAGTTTTTACAATAACGACAAGCTTATTTTAAGGACCCATGATGAATCCGATGCGGTAACAAAATATACCCATACAGAGGGTGACAATTATGCTACACGTGTCATCTTTGACGGACAGCCCGATGAGCACATTTTCGGCCTTGGGCAGGAACAACAGGATTATTTTGACAAAAAGGGCTGTTCCTACGATTTGATGCACTGGAACACAAAGAGTACAATACCCGTAATCTATTCCTCACTCGGATACGGATTTCTATGGAACAATCCGTCACCCGGCCATGTAGAATTTTCAAACAATCGTACTGTCTGGAAATCCGACAGTTGCTATCAGGCTGACTATCTTGTTTTTACAGGTGATTCTCCGAAAGCTATTATGAATACCTATTGCAAGCTTACAGGCTTCGCTCCCCAACTGCCACACTGGTCAACAGGCTTCTGGCAGTGCAAGTGTAGATACGAAAGCCAGGAAGAGCTTATGGACGTTGTTCATGAATACAAAAAACGTGGTATTCCCATCGATGTTATTGTAGTGGACTTCTTCCATTGGACAGAGCAGGGTAACTGCGATATGGATCCTAAGTACTGGCCCGATCCCAAAGGAATGTGCAAGGAATTGAGAAGTTTAGGAATAACGCCAATCATCTCTTATTGGCCAACAATTAATCCCGCAAGCAGAAACTGGCAGACTATGGATGATAATAATTACCTTATCCGTACAGAAAATGGTCAATACGGAACTTTTGACTTCTGGGGACAGCAGACTTATGTAGATATGACTAATCCTGACGCAAGGAAATATGTGTGGGAGCAGATTTCTAAAACTTACATAAAATACGGTTTCAAATCCTTCTGGCTAGATGAAGCCGAGCCTGAGGTTCATCCCCAGCAGTTTTCAAACCTTAAGTTTCATATTGGAAACGGTGCACAGACAGCGCTTGTCTATCCATATTATCTTCAGAAATGCTTTTATGATGGGCTGAAATCATTAGATAACGAAGATCCTGTTCTTCTGACACGATGTGCTTATCCCGGAAGTCAGAAATTCGGTGCTCTTGTATGGAACGGTGACATCCCTTCAAACTTTGACGCACTCCGTCAGAGCGTGGTTTCGAGTCTTTCCATGGCAATGAGCGGAATTCCATGGTGGAATTCCGATATCGGTGGATTCTTTAACGGTGATACTGAAACTGATTACTTCCGCGAGCTGATAGTACGTTGGTTCCAGTTCGGACTCTTCTGTCCTGTCATGCGTCTTCATGGAACACGTCTCAAGCAGTCCGATTACGTCAGCAAGTATCCCGGGATCATTTGTGACGGCGGAGGATATAACGAAATATGGAAGTTTGGTGAAAAGAGCTATAACATCATAAAGAATATAATCGAACTGCGTGAAACAATGAGGCCATACATAGAAAAGTGTTCCAAAAACACTTCTATAACCGGTGAGCCAATTATGCGTCCGATGTTCTTTGACTATCCCGCCGATTCCGAATGCTATAAACTTGATGATCAATATATGTTTGGAGAAAACATTCTGTTTGCTCCCATTGTAAAGCAGGGTCAAACAGAACGTGAAGTTTACCTTCCCGAAGGCGAGTGGATCAGAACCTCAACCAAGGAAACTCTTTCCGGCAAGACTACAATTACCGCGCATGCAGAAATTGATGAGTTTATCGCATTTGTAAGAAAGGGTGCTGATGTAATAAACATCTTTTAATCAGCTTGACTGGATGCTTTGGAATATGAATTTGTGGATATAAAAAAGTTTGAATCGCAATTCATATTCCTGAGCTGAAAGAACTGTTAAATCATTTTCAATCCTTGTTTATAGCTGATATTCTGTATAGCTTCCATTCCTTTTGGTTCTTAACAAACACATAGTAATGTATAAAGGCGCCCCCCCACAAAGATATCAGTTGAATTCACTATTACACATTTGATGGATGTTGCTAATTGATTCTCTCGCTGATATATATAGATGCCCTGCTTTGCATAACATTCACAACTTCCTCTATTCCTTTGTCACCACTAAAATAACTATCAGCTTCTTCCAATAGAATTTGGTACAATTCATAATCTGTAGTGGTACTTATCTCTGCTGTTTCTATTAGTTTTAACAGTTCTTTCCCTTGCTCTTCTGTGATTGCATAGATATCTATCGGCTCCTCACCTTCAAACAGAATTTGCTGTTTTACTATTGGTATTTCATTACCTTCTGAATCTAATGTGTATTCTATCTGCTGCCCATCCAAAATTTTCTCTTCCAGTGCACTGCGACATATCGGAAATCCTGATACAATTTCTTTTTGACATATGTTACCTAGACATTGATATATAAATTGCCATGAAAT
Source organism: Lachnospiraceae bacterium (assembly GCA_035271185.1). GTDB lineage: Bacteria > Bacillota > Clostridia > Lachnospirales > Lachnospiraceae > Acetatifactor. The sequence goes on from DATERV010000162.1 coordinate 5,970, forward strand.
ATCTTTATACTTACTATTTCTGCTAATTGCCATTACTGAACCGGAAGGCTTTATTACTGTACCACATACACCATCTACCGGATAACCAATATAAGTAATTTCTTCTTCATTAAAGATATGTCCCGCTTTGCTAATATCATATACATCGCTCAAGCGTATATTAAGCAATAAAGTCTTCCCCTCGAGAAATGTCTTCTTCACCGAGAAATCGTTTGTTATGTTAAGACTATCTGGAAATGTATTACAGAATTCTAACACTTTTTGAAATTCTGTACCATCGAATTTACAGATTCCCGTCTCCCAATCTATATAATATTCTAAACTTCCGGTAAGTATCGTACCAAAAACATCCTTTTTGGTCTGACCAGGATAAAGCATCACATCCTGATCCTGCCCTTGATAACACTCTATCATTTCCTGAATATTCCAATGCCCACGATCACCAACAACTTCTCTGCTTCCTGCAAAAGTTTCCAATTTGAAGCTAAGTGGCACTGCATATAACCCCTCTTTATAAGAAAAAGCATTTATCACATTAGAAAAATAATCTCCTGTTTCTTCCTTTTCCAAATAGGAGAACAGGTTTTCTGTATATCTTCCTACTATATCACTTGTGGCATAATACCCACCATAATCAATGACATCTGGTCCTTCTCCAGATGCTATTTCCCTTTGTAATCTTAATAGACCATCCTCTTCCGGCTTCTCTGACCTCTCATACTTCTGTATCTCAATATGATAAAGCTCATGCTCTTGATTAAAAATCTCAACCTGTCTGCGTAATTCTGTATTATCATCAAAAACAGCTAATATTAACGTAACTGTTTCCTGTTTCTTATCGCTCTCCAATTCATCATTACTGCCACAAGAAACCAATAATAGTACAGCAACAAAAAAAATTATGAAACTACGTTTCATTACATTTTGTCTCATTACTCAATATCCTCCTACTTACATTCCTGCCGGAATATAATAGAATACCGTCTCTCCATTTTGCGTCAATAAACATAACCGACCATCCTCTAAAAAACCGTATCCTACAACTTCCTCCCCATATATTGGTAAGTCACCTTGAGAAATCCGCAATTCAATTACATTACTAACATCATCATAAACATATACTCCCCCATCTTTATTATATAATAGCGCTTCTGAATCTGTACCCGGCGATATATTTGCGTAAATTGCGTTGTTGTCCGGCAAACTTACCTCACAAGACACAAATACATCTTGATCTAATTTTCCCAACATATCTTTTCTATCTTCATTTTCATAAGTACAATATACAACACCTGTTCTTCCAATACCTATTCCATCTATCTGTCCCGGACATACTATATTGGATACCATACTGCCATCTGACAACAACTTCACGATTTCTTTCCCATTTTCAAAATAATAGTTACCTTCCCTATCTATAATAAAGCAAAATGGTCGTCTTTGCTCTTTCATAAAAATTGGAGTAACATCAATCTGAGTTTCTGTTTCACCTTTAGCATTCATAATAGTAATGTAACTTTGCTCATAAGTAATCCTATCAAAACATTGATTATCTAATGTTATTTTTTCTATACTCATCCACAAAATATGACACCTATTTTGATTATCTACAGTCATATTAAAGGCCCTCATATTTTCTGGAATTTCTATAGAAAATTCATAAAATAAATCTTCTTCCTTATTCATACATCCCAAAAAATATTGTCCATCTGATTTGATACCACATATATAAATTTTATCCCCACCTACAGCAAATACAGATTTTCTAAAATCTTCTCCTTTGTAAGAAACTGTAACTGCTTCATTAGATACCCCACTAGCAGATGGCTGAAAAGTATCTTTCGCGCTTTCTATATCCAGCTGCTTTGACACAATAGATTCTTCAACAAGCTTATCTAGTTCCTTTTCATTGGTTTGTCCACACGCAGTCAAAAGAAAGATTGACATTAGTGTAGCAAAACATGCCATTTTTTTTATATTCATACTATTCTCCTATACCAAGTAAAATGATGTTGTTCGTCTCTAATTATTCTCTATCTTCCCATAGGTTATATGATAAATTCTATCACACTTATCAGCTATCTCACAATCATGTGTCGCGACCAGAACAGTAATTTCCTTTTTCTTTGCTAAACGTTGTAATATATGAATAATGTTTTCCGCATTTTCATAATCAAGTGCTCCGGTGGGTTCATCAGCTAAAATTATTTTCTTATCATCCACAATTGCACGTGCAATAGCTACTCTCTGCTTTTCCCCATTTGATAGCTGTGCAGGATACTTATTTATTTTACTTTCCAACCCAAGTTCTTCCAGAAGAATTTTAACCTTTTCATAATGGTTTTTCTTATATTCGTGGCTCTTTATTGGAAGTATTATGTTTTCAAAAACTGTCTTTCTATTAATCAGAGCAAAATTCTGTACCACATAGCCAATATCTTTTCTTCTTATTTCGCATAACTTTCCGGTGCTCTCAAAATCCACCTTTTCCTTATCAATCCATACCTCACCCTTTGTAGGTGTAATGATTCCACCTACTATGTTTAGCAGCGTTGATTTTCCACAGCCACTCCTCCCCATTATCGCTGCTACTTCACCCTTATTTACATGCATATTTATCCCACTTAATACTTGAAGTGTCTCTTCTTCTGACTTATACTCTTTGGTAATATTTTTTAAGGTAATCATTCATTCCCTCCGATACATGCACTCAAATCGATATTTCTGATTTTCAGGAAACCAACTAGTCCTACTATACTTAAAATTTCGATATTAGATATGATTAGTCTAATAACAGGAAGATCAAACATTCCCCCTAATATATAGGTAATTGCAATTCCTAATAGTACTGACAATCCTTCAGCAAAAAAAAGTGTTAGAATAATTGTTCCCAGAAGTATCATATTTACCTGTTTGACAGAAAAGCCATTCAACATTAGTATTCCATAATATTCTCTATTCTTGTTGATTTTAAGTAAAATATATAATATAGTGGCTCCTGTTGAAAAAAGATTTAGAATCAACAACATTTGTTCAAAAGAACCCAAAATATTAGTCATACTATCATGCAGTATATAACTTTGAGCGTTTGATGCTCCTGTCAAAGTTGAGGATGGAAATACACCGCTTGTATCACAAATATCTTGTACCATATTTTGAAGGTCATTTGCTTGCAGAATTGAAGAAAGTGTTCCATTTATCTTAAAAAGGTAAAGAAGTATTTGACTTCTCTCATCTTCCTTATCACTTGGAACACTCCTTGCATCTTGTAATGGTATCAGCACATATCTATCCAGATTTACCATTCTATTTCTATGAATTAGATATTCACCACTTTTTAATATTCCATAAACTTGAAACTGCACATTTTCGTTAATAGGAGAAACTCCCTCTATGAAATCACCCACATGATACTTTCCGGCATAATCACTTCCTAAAACAATGGGTATGCAATTATTGTTTTTTTCATCTTCTTTCCAGATATTCCCTTGTTCAAATTCAATTTGAAAGGTATTCTGAACGTTACAGCTTATCCAATAACATTTAACTTCATTATAAACTTGATTTTCAACAATCCCTCTGTAATCTGCACCTTCCCCGTCTTCATATCGATATAACATTTTATCTTCTAAACCATCTCCAATAAGTACAATTGGATTATTATATATTTCCAGATAGTCAAACTGAGTATTTTGGGTCAGCATTGCATACATTATTTTTAATTTTCCTAAAGCATCCTCATTACGAAAAAAATCTTTTTCATATTCTCCAACCAAATTATCTGTTAGATCATAATAATGAATTTCCTTCATTTCATAATCTATTTCATTTTGATTTTGATTAATCCCATTTTTCAGCTGTTCATTAAA
>DATERV010000163.1:0-4034 GCA_035271185.1 Lachnospiraceae bacterium
ATAATCAAAATCAAACTAACCCTTATATGCCGGTTAGTGGAGAAACGAAGGATCATATCCCAGTATCAGAACCACCGCAGGAACAGTATAATTATACAGAGAGTTGGATGAATCAGAATGCGACACAGCTCGGTACCATGCAATTCAATTCCAATCCATATATACCACCTAAGTCAACAGGACTCGGTTTTTCCGTTGCTGGTATGATCTGTGGTATTTTATCTATGATGGCCTGTATATTTATGGTTTTTGATTTGCTTTTGGCGATACCGGGTCTTGTGTTTAGCATTATTTCTCTGGCAAAAAAATATGATGGAAAAGGAATGGCAGTTGCCGGTGTGATCTGTAGTGCTTGTGGCGCTGTACTTAGCATTGGATTTATGTGGCTCTGCTTGAGTTTTTAATGTAGTGAAAACAAGCGAAAAGATAACCTTAGAAAAGGGAATGTACATATTTGGTATCATTGCAATAATCATTGGAATCCCCATATTATACTTTTATATGAAGGCTTTTTCCAAGGGTGATTTACCTGTTTGTATGGTGTATCAATATTTTGGAATATATTGTCCTGGATGCGGTGGAAGCAGAGCTGTCAAAGCATTACTAGAAGGAAAGATATTAGAATCATTTTGTGATCATCCCATAGTGCTATATACTGTTGTGATTTATTTTGTATTTATGATTTCCCAGACCTTACACTTTATCAATCCCGTGAAGGTTAAGGGGATTCGTTTTCATTATTGGTTCCTTTACGGAGCACTTGTGGTTATTGTATTAAATGTTCTTGTGAAAAACGTCCTAAAGTTTTGCTTTGGTATTTATTTGTTATGATGTATAAGGGTATCCTTTTACATAAATTAATTGAGGGAAAGGAGTTCATCATTTATGGACGGACAAAATGTAAATAATGAGTTTAATCAACAGCCGGTTCCACAGGCAGATCAGCCTGTTTACCAGCAACAGGAACAACAACCTGTTTACCAACAACAGGAGCAGCAACCTGTTTACCAGCAGGAACAACCTGTGTATCAACAGCCTGTATATCAGCAACCTTATGCACCACAGGTACCAGTAAACCCTAATAAGGCGAGTGGATTATCCATAGCAGGCTTAATAGTGGGTATTGTATCAATCTGCTTATTCTGCTTAAACTGGATAGCATCGTTGATTGGTTTAGTGGGATTGATTCTGGCTATCATTGGACAGGTTAAGAGCAAATCTAAACTGGGTGTTGCTGCTATTATTGTATCTGCTGTAGGTATTGTGACTGGTATAGTAACCCTTGTCATTGTATTAGCTGCTTTAGGTAGCTATGCGGGCGGAGTCACTGACTGGATGCAGTATTACAATTATTAATGGAGGATAAAAATGGAACAGAAAACAAATGGTAAAGCAATAGCATCATTAGTACTAGGTATTCTTTCTTTAGTATGTATTTTCTTTGGTTACGGAGCGCTATTAGGTATTGTATTTGGTATAGTAGGTCTTGTACTTGGTATTAATGCCAATAAAGAAGGAAAGACCGGTATGGCTACAGCAGGTATCGTTATGAGTGCCATCGGACTTGGACTTTGTGCTATTACATTTATTGCATGTGTTGCATGTGTAGGATGTCTTGGTGCAGCAGTTGGTCTTGATAACTTATACTAATCTTTATACATATTTAAACGTTAATATTCCGCCATCATTCTTAGTCTGATGGCGGAATGATTTTTTAAACAAAAATGGATGATACTAACGGAGATACTATGTTACCTACTATAACAATTTTTGGTCATGAAATAGCCATGTATGGAGTAATGTGTCTTTCAGGAATACTAGCAGCGATAGTAGTCTGTATACTGAGAGCAAAGAAGTGTAATTTATCAAAAGAAGATATCTTATACATGGGTATTCTTTCTGCTATAGGTATTGTAGTTGGAGGCAAAATTCTTTATTTATTAATAGACATACCTGTTATTATCAAATATAGTTCGTACATATTTGGCTCTCTGGATCAATTTTTTGCCTATATGTCCGGGGGATTTGTTTTTTATGGTGGGTTATTTGGAGCAATATATGTCATATATTTATATTGCCATAAATTTTCAGTTTCCTTTCAAAATTCAATGATTTGTATGGTTCCCTCATTTCCAATCGCCCATGCTTTAGGCAGAGTCGGCTGTTTTATGGCAGGATGTTGTCATGGGAGGAATGGTATTCCGGTACAGCTTTATGAAGGCATTGGCAATATGCTGATATTTTTAATTTTGTTATTAGTCGAAAAAATATGGAATAAAAAGCAGATACCATATGTATACCTGACACTATATGCCATTATGCGATTTATACTGGAATTCTTTAGGGCAGATTCAGAAAGAGGTTTCATCTTCACTTTTTCTACTTCTCAATGGATTAGCATATTAGTGGTTGCTTTTGTGGTTTTTCAGGAAATCAGATTACCCAAAAAATAAATGAATGATTAGGCGAGGTCCTTAATATACTGTACTAACTGGTATATGAGGGCCTTTTTATGAAAAGAGTAGGAGTATTGTTTTTTTTGATTGCCATGTTTTTTGTAGGCAGAGGAGCAGGTTTTCTCGTTAATTATGTACAAACTTCCGCTCAGGCTAAGTCTGTAGAACGCCTGCAGAAAGCAGAAAACTGGGGTTTGGGGTTTGGGGAGAAGGGAACACAGCCAAGAGGAAATACAAGTAGTAAAGAGCTGGCAGACTATGATGCCTATTATGTAGGAGACTCAAAGGAAAAGATTATTTATCTTACATTTGACTGTGGTTATGAGAATGGAAATACCGGGCCTATTTTAGATGCTCTTAAAAAGCATAGTGTTTCCGCTACATTTTTTGTAGTAGGGCACTTTTTGGAATCTGCACCTGATATGGTGAAAAGAATGGTGGAGGATGGACATACCGTTGGTAATCATACCTATCATCATTATGATATGACTAAAATATCTGATGAGTTAACATTTCAAAACGAAATAAAGGATGTGGCTAATCTTTTCCATAATATTACTAATACAGACATTTCTATGTATTATCGTCCACCACAGGGGAAGTACAGTATCCAGAGTCTGAAAATGGCGCAATCCATGGGATATCATACTTTCTTCTGGAGTCTTGCTTATGTGGATTGGAATCAGGATCAGCAACCAACAAAAGAGCAGGCCTTTGATAAATTGGTTGGAAGGATTCATCCGGGAGCAATCGTTCTTTTACATAATACATCTTCAACGAATGGTGCTATATTAGATGATTTGTTGACAAAATGGGAAGAGATGGGTTATGAATTTAAAACATTATCTGATTTGATACAATAAAAAAACCGCGTAAGCGGTTTTTTTATTCTGTGGATTCTTCGACTGTTACATCGACATCTGAGATTTCCTCACCATGTAATAGCTTTAAGATAACAGTTACTCTTTTATAAGCTCGTTCATAATTTTGTCTGGCATAATCAGCTGTGTACTCATTGAATGAGTTGTTGCTATATGCCTCATGATATGATTCTACAGCTGTTGTCATATAGCTACTGGCTTCATCAACGAGTTCCTCAATATAGGAAAAGTCTTTAGGAATATCAATATCTGCCAGTACTTTGAATGATTCATCTAGTCTGTCTAAACAATCTAGCAGTTGTTCACGAGCTGTGTCTGATGAAGCATCAATGTTATTGATTTCAGTATCAATGGCGGCTACATCACTACAGAAGGAATCAATATCATTTCTAAATTTTGATAACTTTGGATCTTCACCACAACCTGTCAGTGAAATACAAAAAAAGAGTACAGACAGGAGCAGTAATATGTTTTTCTTCAAATACCCGTCCTCCGATACGTTTTTTTAGAACATATCAAATCTACCACATTTCTTGACTTTAATCAATACACAATAAATTCTTGAGTTTCCGCAGTTTTATCCACAACTGCGGATTTTATCAGCTTTACAATAAACAACTTTCAAAAAATGCCCAAAATATAAGGAATCCAGACTCTTTGTTTGGTATAATTAAAGTGACGAAACAAAAACCAACTA
>DATERV010000164.1:0-3177 GCA_035271185.1 Lachnospiraceae bacterium
AATATGTATTTGAGCGTTTATAATAAGAATATCCGTGCAATTCAATTTTATCAGAGAGAACAATTTGTAGTTCAATCAGAAAACACGGATGATAATACCAACGAAAAAGAGTTGGTTATGGCTTGGAGCCGATAGACAAATTCTTTAGGTTAGAATCAATAATGGTGTAAACGAAAAAGCAGTTTTAAACTTAGATAACTGCCCATTCGTTTACATCATTTTTTGATTTAGCCTAATTGAACAAAGTAAGTGTCCGGTGACAAGGAGTCTATGGACTTTTAATCTTTCAATCTTATTTTATGTTGTGCAGATTCATCTGTTGTAGAAAAGCATTCTACAATCATATTTAGAAACGATGGCACAACAATTAAACCTCAGAATCTGAGGCTAAGAAACATATGAAATCCCTTCGACTAACAACGTAAAGGTAAGTGTCTTTGCGGTTTGCTGAGGTGTCCACCACATGACTTACATACGCATATCTTGATTCCATAAAGGTGATCCAGAATCTCTGGCATCTCCATTTCACGAAGCTTTGAAAGATATTTTTGGCACCCAAGAAGGTTTCTGCAAAGAGTAAGTTTTTTGTTCTTGGTGCGAGAGCAAAGTAATCCATAGTGTCGAATTCGTACGTAACGCTTTGGCGGTACATGCATAAGAAAACGACGAATAAACTCTACACCGGATAAAGTGAATTCTTTCCAATGTCCCTTATTATGATAGTCTTTTACAAAGAAAGTAACTGTTTTTTCATCCATACGAATAATTCGATGATTGCTAATTGCAATACGATGAGTATATTTTCCAAGATAATCAATTACTGATTGAGCACCATTAAAGGTTTTCTTGCAATAAGGTACCCATTCTGTGGCATAACAGGTATCAAGCAGCTCTTGGAATGCATAGTGATTGCGGTATTTCTGAGAAAGGCCATAAAATCGAAGCTTTTCGTCTTTCCAAAGTTGTTTTAATTCTTCCAAATATTTTCCTCGAAACACCTCTGATACTACTTGTATAGGGAGGAAAAAATCATTTCCCTTATCTTTCCATTCATTCTTCATAGTCAAACCACCACCCAAAAGAATGGTATGTATATGAGGATGAAAATTCATTTCGGACCCCCATGTATGTAAAATACAAATGTAACCTACTTTAGCGCCAAGATATTTAGAATCAGCTGTAAGATCATTGATTGTAGCAGAAGCAGCATGATAAAGTGCGTCATACAGTAATGCTTGATTGCTGAGGATAATAGGATTCAGAATATCAGGAACAGTGAACACAAGATGGAAATAGGGTGCGTCTAGTACGTCTTCACGTCGTGAATCCATCCAAATCTCTTTTGGAATTGCCTGACACATAGGACAGCAACGGTTTCGACAAGAGTTATGATGAATATGTATTTGACCACAATCTTCACAGATACTTATATTGGAGCCATATGCACCTGTTTTACAATTGATGATGTTGTGAGCAGTCTTAAGTTGTATGGCAGATGGCGAATACTGTTCGAGGAATGCTGGAAAAAAACGATCGAATATATCCTGAACTGTTGGCTTAATCATTGGAAACACCTTCTTCCAATACGGAATCAAAAGGACTGTTAATTCCCATGAGAGCCTTATTACTTACATGTAGATAAATCTCCGTCGATTTGGGATCACGATGTCCAAGAAGTGCCTGGATATATCTTGTTTCAATACCTTGTTCCAAGAGATGAGTAGCAAAACAGTGACGCAAGACATGAGGCGTAACTTTTTTGGAAAGTTCAGCTTCTGCAACTGAACGACGCATAACCTGTTCTAACGCAGCAACAGATAGATACTGTCCTGTGAATTTATTAGGGAACAGAATTCCGCGTGGTTTTCCACTGCGAAACCAGTATTCTGTAAGCAGATTCAGATTTTTCTTGGAGAGTATCGTATAACGGTCTTGTCTGCTTTTTGATTCTCTTACATGTATCTGCATGTTAGTACGCGAAATGTCATCATAATGAAGGTGAATAACTTCAGACACTCTCAAACCAGAAGAATACATAGTTGCAAACATGGTTTTATATTTGATGTCTTCTGTGGCATCAAGCAGGCGATTGATTTCATCAAGCGAAAGAATTGTAGGAAGTTTATGGTCTAATATCATACGAGGAACAGTGACATCGTCCCAGAGGATATGGAGAACATTCCTAAAAAAGAATCTGATGGATGAATTATAGAGATTAAGCGTGGACGCTTTCAGACCAGCATCTTTCTTTGCTAACAGGAAGTGTCTCACATCCTGACAAGTCAGTTCGTCAGGATTTTTGTCCATATACATAAGAAATGTGGAAATAAAGTTTTTGTAGCTTTTAACTGTAGCTGGTGTAAGATTACGGATTTTACCGGCTTCTTCAATCTGTTGTAAATATTTTTCGTACATAATAGAACCTCCATGAATTAAGATAGTAAAATAAAGCCTACTAACTTTCATGGAGGTGCATGTATAGAATAAAACTGCTTGAGAAAGCAGCGTGGAGATGATATGATTTTCATAGGCAGTTATAGGGACTAAGCCCGTGTTTGAAGTTTGTTATTTGGTCGTGCTTTAACAATACTATCTTGGGACAATCCTGTCACTGCCTATTTTAGCAAAAAGAAAACTGCACCACAGCCTTGGCAGGCCATCGCGCAGCGATTTTGTTCAATTCCAATATGACGAACAGTTTGACAAACCTTGAATTTCTTAATAGTTAATTTGATGAGACAATACTGTCACATTCATAAAATAGGGCATTGCTCGCTTTGTGTCCTATACAAATTGAACGTGATACGGTACGTTGTTCTTGGAAGGAGGTAACAATGAATCAAGTAAAAATAGGAGAGTTCCTAAGAGAACTCCGAAAAGGAAAAGGGCTTACGCAGGAACAACTTGCTGAACAGTTCAACACATCCCGAAGGTCTGTATCGAGATGGGAAACAGGCAGTAATATGCCTGATGTTGGGTTACTCATTGAAATTGCGGATTTCTTCGACGTAGATATTCGTGAAATTATTGATGGAGAAAGGAAAAGCGAGAATATGGAGAAAGAAAAGGAAACACTAAAAAAAATAGCGGAATATGCAGACGCCGAAAATGCTAAATTAAAAAAGAAGCTTAGTAATATTTTCAAATGGATATGCGTGATGTTATTAGGTAGTGTAT
>DATERV010000165.1:0-4521 GCA_035271185.1 Lachnospiraceae bacterium
CTGATTACCTCTTTACAATATGTAAAAGATGCTATAAAGGGTAAAACAGGAACATTAATCACCCGATAAGGTTCGTATCAAAGATGATGCATGAATAAATTTTATGGCTGTTAAGTGCTTTGGAGCTTAACAGCCATTTTCCCATTTATTTATTCAAGGGAAGAATTGAATATTGCAAGAAAAAGAAAATCCATAATCGCTTTTTATGGGCAGATGGGGGAAAATATGAGACATTGTGGAACAAAAAGAATAGAGACAAACAGGCTGGTATTAAGAAGATTTACTAAAGAGGATGCTGATGCCATGTTTGATAACTGGGCATCAGACCCTGAAGTAACAAAATATCTCATGTGGCCAACACATGAGAACAGAGAAGTCAGCATGAGTATTTTAAGCGAATGGGTAAACTTATATGAAAATGACAACCATTATCAATGGGCCATTGTAGCAAAAGAAAATGGAGACGGCCCCATAGGGTGTATGAGTGTGGTTAAAATGGATGAAGACATTTCTATGGTACATATTGGTTATTGTATCGGCAGAAAATGGTGGAATAAAGGCATTACCTCCGAAGCACTGAAGGCAGTCATGGAGTATCTGTTCCGAGAAGCGAATGTAAACCGCATAGAATCAAGATTTGACCCACGTAATCCGGGGTCAGGTGCCGTTATGAAAAAATGTGGTATGAAATATGAAGGAACAATGAGAAGTGCCGACTGGAACAACCAGGGAATATGTGACACCAGTTATTATAGCATGTTAAAATCGGAATGGTTTCTTGCTAATTTCCAATTAACAAAGGAAGAGGTGTCTGTCATAATTGAAGATGCATTAGCAGATTACCTGCGGGTTGTGGCAAATGAGGGAGATCGCCCCTTTGTTCAAAGTGAGAAAATTGGCTGGGTAAAAACATTTCCTACTGCGTGGTCAAATTACATTTTTTATTTTAATGAGAATGAAGAGCAAGCTGAGAAATCCATATCTCAAGTGATTACAAAGATAAAAGATCACGAACTTCCCGATGAATGGGTAGTTGGACCCAAGTCCAACCCATCAGATTTGTGCAAACGTCTGGAGCAAAAGGGTTTTCAAAAGAAATACGAGATGGCTGGGATGGCTATCGATTTATTACAAACTGATTTATCTATTGTGATTCCTGAGAATGTGAATATTGTGGAAGTGGAGTCGGATGCTCAGATGGACATTTGGGCTGAAATGATTTCAAAGGGTCTATGGCATGGTGAAACTTTTGAATCCTGTTTATTTACCAATTTGATTCATAGTCCCAACTATAAGTTTTATCTGGCGTATCTGGATGGAGAGCCGGTTGCTGCCTCCATGCTTCAATTATCCAATGGAATCGCCGCCATGGATTTGATCTGCACTCTACAGGAGCATTGGAGAAAGGGTATTGGAAATGCAATGACCAAAATCCCTCTCTTGTATGCACGGAACCAGGGTTATAGAATCGGAGTGCTGCAGGCAAGCCGGGCAGGTGACCATGGTTACCGAAAGATAGGGTTTCAGGAGTATTGTAGGTTTTATATATACAAATTTGTGGATACTTCTTTGTAGTAGTTGGTAATGTGTAACGAGATGTGTATGAATTATGTTTGTTTTAACTTTGTTGGCAGGAAAATATAATTGGAGATGCTATTATGGAAGAAATCAGATTAATCCAACCATCTATGGAATATGACAAAGAAATTATGCAGTTTCGGCAAGAATTGATGGAAGCTGCCGATGCGGACTCTTTTGCAGGATGTGGTAGTTTGGCAAAGTATGATACAACAAAACAGTGGCTACAGATCCTTGAAAGAATGGAAAGTACAGATACCTGTCCGAAAGGAAGCGTGACATCCAATACATATATTGCCGTCCGATTGCAGGATAACAAAATAGTAGGAGTAATTGATTTGAGGCATCATATAGATCACCCTATATTGGGGGTATGGGGAGGTCATATAGGTTATTCCATACGTCCATCTGAAAGAAAAAATGGTTATGGAAAAGAGATATTGCGATTGGACTTGCTAAAATGTAAAGAAAGACATATGGATAAAGTTATGGTAACCTGTAGTCAGGATAATCAGGTAAGTGAGAGAGTCATCATTGCCAATGGTGGAGTCTATGAAAAATCAGTATATGTGGATGGAGAGCTGATCAAGAGATATTGGATAACTTTATAGCTTGCACTTTATGGACTCTAACTGAGGAGCAGAGAAACAAACTGAGGAGCAGAGAAACAAACTGAGGAGCGGCTTAATATGCTTTTAGTTTATGCTTGTTCTGGTATTCTAGCCAGTCTGTTGTTCTATGGTTATATGAGTGAGTGCACAGGTGGCTACAAAAACTGTAGGGTGCCTCAAACTGAAGACATTATCTGCAGTTAAGCTTGGATAAAAGGGCATTTTATAACGACTATTTGAACCGCCTTACCGTCGTTACGGCATAAACTTACTAAACCCTCAATCCTACCGTCGTTACAGTATAAGCTGAACGGTATAAACTTACTAAACCCTCAATCCTACCGTCGTTACAGTATAAGTTGAACGGTATAAACTTACTAAACATTCAATCCTACCGTCGTTAAGGCAAAAGCAAAACGGTATAAATGCCCCAAGCTCTCAATCCTACCGTATTGGAATTAGAAACTGAACGGTATAAACCGGTCAATCAACCAATTCTACCGCCATTGCATAAAAAAGCAGTGTATAGTATTAGTTGCTACTTATAATCAAATGGCACTAGGATTGTAATCCTTGTGTCTCTTTGTCTACACAATAAAAAGAGCTTATTCATAAGCTCGTTTTATTGTATCATCTAGCACATCAAAGTATTTTTCAAAGGTTTTTCTACAGCATCCAGGATTCTCGATGGTGATTCCCTGGGCCCCAAGACCCGTCAAGGAAAATCCCATGGCAAGACGGTGGTCATCATAGGTTTTTATGGTAGCTTTGTGAGGATTGCCGGGGTAAATGGTGATTTTATCCTCTGATTCTTTGCATGTGACACCCATAGCAGTAAGGTTTTCCACTATGGCATGAATGCGGTCACTTTCTTGATAACGGATATGTCCAATGCCAGTGATGGTAACGGGAGAATTAGCAAATGGTGCAATAGCAGCTAGTGTAATGGCCTGATCGGAACAGGCAGACATATCTGCAGCAATACCCCTCAATTTCCCTTTTTCAGGACCGGTAAGGCACAGGCCGGATTCTGTAGATTGCAAGGTACATCCCATTTCTACCAATAAGTATATAAATCTCAGATCACCCTGCATGGAATCAGCAAACACATCTTCCACAGTAACAGATAGCCCTGTCATCGCCGCTAGCCCATAGAAATAGCAGGCGGCTGATACATCTGGTTCAATTTGATATTGACGGTGTATATAGTGCTGCCCTGCAGGAACAGTAAAAATAGTGGGTTTGTTCATTTTATTGGCATTAACCAGATAACGAATCCCAAATTGATTCATCATGCGTAAAGTCATATCAACATAAGCCATACCATGACTTCCATTAACCTCTATGTTTAAGTCTTTGGGGGAAAGAACAGAAGCAATGAGCAAGGCACTGAGAAACTGGCTACTGGTTTCAATGTCAATGGTAATCCTCTCCTTATGAAAACCACTACCATTCAGTGTAAAGGGGAAATATCCATAGGCTCCCTTATAGGAAATCTGACATCCAAGCTCTTCTAATGAAGATAGCAGTGGTGCCATAGGTCGTTTTTTCATTTGTTCTGAGGCATCCATATGAAAGGTACCCTCAGACAGTCCAAGGCAGGCTGTGAGAAAACGTGCTGCAGTACCTGCACTTCCAACATAGAGCGAAGCTTCTTTGCAGGGGAGTTTTCCGTTCAATCCTCTTACTGTCATGCTACATTCATCTTCATCTGCATGAGCAACAAAGCCAAGTGATTGCAGACACTTCAAAAAATATCGGGAATCTTCAGAAAACAGAGCTCCATCCAGTCTACATTCCCCATCTGCCAGCATAGCAAAAAGGAGAGCTCTATTGGTAATGCTTTTAGAGCCTGGAACCCGTACAGTTAAATCTCTGTTTTTCACCGTTCTACCCTCAAGGCAGGGAACCTGATAAGTATCTTTCATCATTTTGTATGCTCCTTTGTAGAACATATTACTGGAAAAATAGAGCACTGTCAAAAAGTTTTAATCATTCGAATAAAAAGATCCGAAATTTGTGTGAAATTTAATTGACATTATCCTTATATAGGAGTATTATTCAATTCATAGTTCTCCTACTTCGACAGTGGGAATATAAGCAATATGAATAATTTTATACTGTAAAGTACAATTTAGTAAGAAGTACAATTTGATAAAAAGACAACTAGTTGCAAAGAACGATTGGATAAAGGGAATAATTAGCTGAGAAAGTTAATAATTGTAGAATGAGATTAGCTTTAAAGGTTAATTGTTGTTATGGGAAATGAGTTATAAATAAAAAAGAAAAGAGGGAAATAATATGAGAAAGATAGTTGAAAGTGTAACAGAAC
>DATERV010000166.1:0-7946 GCA_035271185.1 Lachnospiraceae bacterium
TACCACCATTATCATCAAGGATAACAATAGCATCATAGGTTTTACCTGTCTTTTCTGAATAACAGCCTGTAAGTTTTACCCTGCTATCTTTTAAAAGTTTGATTGCTATTTCTTTTGTCAAAGTCTTTTTCTTCATAGTAAAGAATTTATTTTCCTTCCAAAGTGCAAAGGCACAATCCCTATTTTCACAGCAAAATTCTTTCCTGTTTTCTACTACATTTCCACCACATCTGGGGCATTTACCGATACCTTCTTTATTAGATGGAAATGGATTATCTGTTCCTTTTATTACTTCATAGGTTTTTACAAGGTTTTCTATCATTTCATTGATTTCCTGTAAAAATTCATCTGGAGAAAGACTACCCTGTTCAATCTGTTTTAGCTTTTCTTCCCATTCGGCAGTAAGTATAGGTGATTGGATGATTTCTGGTAAAATGGTGATAAGGGAAATACCTTTATGTGTAGGAATAAAATGTTTAGTTTTTTTATCCCCTTTACGTTCTACAAATCCTGTCTTAATAAGCTTTTCTAAAATCCCTGCACGGGTGGCAGGAGTTCCAATACCTTTTCTCTCCATATCCTCCAGTGCATTATTGGCATTTTCCATAGCAGAAAGCAAGGTATCATCTGTATAGTGTTTTGTTGGGCTGGTTTTACCTTCTTTAATCGATGCTTTTGCAGTAAATACTTCTCCTTGGGAAATTGGTGGTAGGGCTTTATCCTTATTAACTTTAGTTGGTTTCTTTTTGTTTTTGAAATATAAATTTTCAACTGCTTTAAAGCCGTCTGCAAGGACTGTCCTACCCTTTGCAGTAAATATGGTTTCATTACAGTTAGCTGTTATAATGGTTTCAGCATAACGGTGATTATCTCCCACGGCACAAATTAAGCCTATGGCAATCATATTTAATATTTCCTTTTCACCAAAGGGCAGTGAATGAATATCATAGTTTTCAATACCCATAGTGGTAATAATTCCGTGATGATCACTTACCTTACTGTTATCAATTACCTGTTCTATATTTATGGGTAGGTTAGTATCTTGGGATAAAAATATCCCTGCATTGATATTTACCAAGGCAGGGATACTATCTTTCATATCTTCTGTTAAATAACGGCTATCAGTACGGGGATAGGTAACAAGTTTTTTCTCATAAAGGCTTTGTATATATTCAAGAGTCTGATTAGCAGTAAAGCCTAATTGCCTATTTGCTTCCCTTTGCAGAGTAGTTAAATCATATAGCTTTGGTGGTTTTTCTGTCTTTTCTTTTTCCTCTACCTTTTCTATGGCAATACTTTGTCCATCGCAGGATTTACAAAGTGTTTCAGCTATTTCCTTATCTTTTATCTTCTCACTTGAAAGAATGAAATCACCACAATGTAGTTCTACAATATAAAATGGCTCTGCTTTAAATTCTGAAATATTTACTTGTCTTTCTACTATCATGGCAAGGGTTGGGGTCATTACCCTGCCCACATTTAAGGTCTGTCCGTAAAGGACAGAAAAAAGACGGGTTGCATTAATCCCTACAATCCAATCTGCCTTGGCCCTGCAAAGTGCCGATTGATATAAAAGCTCATAGTCTGTCCCATTTCGTAGATTCTCAAATCCCTTGGCAATGGCACTTTCCTCCATTGAAGAAATCCATAATCTTTTAATAGGTTTCTTGCATCTTAATTTCTCATATACCAATCTAAAAATTAATTCTCCTTCACGCCCTGAATCCGTAGCTGCTATAATTTCTTTAACTTCTGCTCGTTTCATTAACTGACCAATAATTTTCATTTGCTTTTCCTTACCCTTTGAGATGATATATTTCCAATCTTGCGGTAAAATGGGCAAATCCTTATACTGCCACCTTGTATGTTTCTCATCATATAAATGGGCTGGGGCAAGTTCCAACAAATGCCCCACACACCATGTTACAATATAGCCACTACCCTCCATATATCCATCTTTCCTACTATTAGCACCTAAAACAGCTCCTATACTTTGGGCTACAGATGGCTTTTCTGCAATAACCAGTCTCATTCTTTTTCACTTCCTTCCTTTGTAATAATAATCAGCTTACGATATTTAAGCTTATTATCTATACCATTACTTACATTCTTCTTTTTTAAGGCAGGAGTTTCATTCTCCTGCCTGTATCTTGGTCTTTGGGTCATCATCCGTTCATAAACACTATCCGTAAAATAAGCCACTAAATATCAACCTCACTTTCATCTTCATCATCAATTTCTGTTTCATATTCATAATCATCGTCTTCATCATCCTCAAAGTCATAATCATCAAGGATGGTATTTCCTTTAGTATTTGGCTTGTTTTTTAACACTTTAAAATAATAAATTCCTCCACCTGCCATACCGACTATTAGTAAGAGTACGATACCACCCATACCCTTATTTTTTCCCTTTTCAGGTTCAGAGGTAGATGTAGGAGTTAATGGCTTTCCTGTGCATTTAGAAAGATCATTTCTACAAAGGGGACAATTGGTGTCTATTTTACCTTCCTCACAAAGATTAATACAGTTACATACCTGTGGTACTTCTTGCTGTTTGGGTTTATCTTCCTCAATTAAGGCAAGTAAATCTTCTTCATCTACAAGATTAAGGAAATATACATTTTGCCTATCCCCTGCACGATCTATAACTAGATAGAAATAGTTACCGTTCTTTGAAATAACAGTAACGAATTGTTTATCTTCTGCCTGTTCTCCTGAAACATCGTCTACTAGGGTTAAATTACCATCAGGTGTAAGGGCAGTTGGACTAGACTTTACTGGCTCATTAACTTCTGGAATAGTTGGTATTTCTTCCTCACCACCTCCTGCAAAGGCTACTGTTGAAAATGTAGTAAAGCAAAGCATAAGGGTAAGTAAGGTAATCAGTATGCGACTTTTATTCTTCATGGTTTCTTTCCTCCTCTTTTTCCATAATAAAAGACGCATCACCTTTTTCACGATACGCCTTTAAAAATATAGCAAGTTCACTGGTATTCATTTTTGTACCACGGACAAGTTCCACAATTTCCGTGTTTTCAAGTTCTGTTTTCTGATTTTCAAGCTGCCTAAGTTTGCTCTGTAAATCAGATATTTTTTCCTTTGTTTTCTTAATATCTGAAATAACTTTTTGTTTTTTCTTACTCATGTCTTCCTCCTTAATTTAATCTTCCATAAGCATAGAAATGCTCTGTCCAGTAGGGGCTATTAACTGAAGCATACTGGATAGGATTGCCACAATGGATCATCATACCGTTTCCTACATAGATACCAACATGGGATACTGCACCACTACTTGCATAAGTGCCTGTAAAGAAGATAATATCTCCCGGTCTTGCTTCACTTGGTGGAATTTTTGCACACTCATTGAAAATACCTTGTGCTGTTGTCCTTCCAATATTATAAACTCCTGATTCCCTTAGTACCCAACATACAAAGCCTGAGCAATCAAAACTGGTAGAGGGTGAACTTCCGCCCCATACATAGGGGTATCCTAAATACTTTTCAGCCTCTTTAATAAGGGCTGCAAAGTCAGGGTCAGTTAGTGCATCTGGTGGTATATCATAGTCTGTATATTCACCCTTATTAGGAGCATAGATATTTCCTGCAAATAGGTAGGGCTTATTGCCCTGTGTTTCCATATAGACCCCAAACATTTCATATTGGTCTATGGTTAAATTATTTGAGGCAATAAGACTAATATCCTTGTTTTTCAAGGTTACATGAAGAATATAATAATCGTAAGGGACTTCTACTGTGTAGGTATCACTATGGGTATTGCCATCACTATCTGTCCATGTATCAGTCCTTGTTTCCGTTCGATAACGCACCTGTATTTCCTCATGGGTAGTCAAGGTATATTGCTCATCAAACAAGGCTTTTAACTCTGAGCCTATTTCAGACCTAGTATAAACCTGTAGCTTTGCCGTTAGATATGAGGCAAGGGTAAAAGGATTATGCCCTATTTCATCTAAATGATATTGGTATTCATCATAGCCTGGATATTCACTTTCTATATTATCAATCCGTACCTGTAGTGCCTGTTCCAATGAGGTGTAATCTTCATCTACAGCAATAATATCCTCATCTTCTGATGTATAGGAAGTAGCTACTACACTTTGAAGTCCACCTTCCAAAATAACAGAACAAGATGAAATAGCACTCATTAAAAATAAAAGCGCTGCTCCAATTCCAAGAATAATCAAGATGGCCTTATGGTTTTTAACAGCAAACTTTGTTATTTTCTCTGTTGTATCTGCTAGCTTTCCCACTGTTTTTTTAGTGTTTGTAACTGTTTCTTTAGTTGTTTTTGCACTTTTCCCATACCTTTTTGCAATGTATTCCTTTTTAATTGCCTGTTTTTGTTGCCAACGGGAAATTGGATTAGTAGTAGGCTTTGGATTGTCTCCTAAACTCTTTTTATAAAGGTAATTTACCTCAGCCTTAACTGTCTTTTTTTCTGCCCTTGCAAGCTGTCTATAAGGTTTTAGCTTATGGCTGTGATAACCGCTTCTTAGCCTATTAACAACAAATTCTCCACCTTGTTCAGTTTTATGTGCAGCTTCTACTCCTACATTATCTTCCTCACCTTCCCTGATTTCCTTATGAATTTTAGCAAGGAGTTCTCTTTGTGGTATAGTCTTTAACTTATGAGAAAACTTAGAAGGTGGCTTAGGTTTATCACTTTCTTCAAAATATAAATGCACCTTTGCTTTGCCTGTCTTGGCATCAACGGTGCGTTTGCTAACTAAACTTCTCTTTTTTGGTATTTTATCCTGTGCCTTTTCTAATTTATCCCCTGCTTTTTCTGCTTTCTTTATTGGTTTTTCAAGATTAGGATCAGCCCTTTCTTCTTCTGTAAAGGTAAGTCTTGATACCTTACCAGCAGGGCGGAAGGGCTTTTTGCTTGTTTTGCTCATGGAACACCTCCTATTCCTCGTTAATTTCGTTTGGCTTAGTAGTCATAATGCTGTATAACTCTGTATCCTTTGGAAACTTATCAGTAAAGGGTAGTATTACATTTCCATAAAACAAAAGTCCTTCTCCCTCACCTGAATGAGTTACATAGGACAATTGATGGGGCGAAATATTAAGTTGTTTGGCAAGGATTTGCCTATCCCCTGATGCTTGATTGAGCATATAGATAAAATCGGAGTTTTCAAAGATATTTTCTACCTCACGGGAAGATAATAGGTCTTTTACATTTTGGGTAATACCTGTAGGAATACCGCCCCATTTTCTAAACCTTTTCCAAATCTCTACGCTATAGGCTGCTGTCTGTTCCTCCTTTAGTAGTAGGTGGAACTCATCCATATAGTACCTAGTTGACCGCTTTTCTGCACGGTTTACTGTTACCCTGTTCCATACTTGGTCTTGGACTACCAACATTCCTAATTTCTTTAATTGTTTCCCTAATTCCTTAATATCAAAGCAAACAAGGCGATTGGTTATATCTACATTTGTACGGTGATTAAAGAGATTCAGGGAGCCTGTTACATAAATTTCAAGAGCAGCTCTAATATGCTGTGCCTCTTTTTCCTCTTGATTTTCTAGTGCATCATATAAATCTCCCAATATAGGCATTTTCTCAGCTACTGGGTCTGCTAAATAATCTGCATAAATTAACCGTACACACCTATCTATGATGCTTTTTTCTACAGGCTTTAAACCATCCTTCCCCCCTACAATCAACTCACATAAGGATAGGATAAAGTCAGATTTTAAGGACAAAGGGTTTTCATCTTCTGAGTAATTAAGATTAATATCCATTGGGTTTACATAGTCAGGGGAAGTAGGTGAAATCTTAATTACTTGCCCCTTTAGTCGATTAACAAGGGGATAATACTCCGCCTCCGGATCACAAATAATAATGTCATCAGTAGTTATAAGAAAGATATTGGTAACCTCCCGCTTTGCTGAGAAGGATTTACCACTTCCCGGTGTTCCTAAGATTAAGCCATTGGGGTTTTTAAGTTTCTTACGGTCTACCATAATCAAATTATTAGATAGGGCATTTAATCCGTAATATAAAGCTTCACCACTGGATTGAAATAACTCCTGTGTAGTAAAAGGCACAAAGATTGCAGTAGCAGATGTAGTTAGACTTCTTTCTATCTCTACTTGATTAAGTCCAAGGGGAAGTGAGGATAAAAAGCCTTGTTCCTGCTGAAAATCTAATCGAACCAATAGGCAGTTATGTTTCTGGGCTATACCCGCAGCACCAAAGACAATATTTTCAAGTTCCTGCTTTGTATCGGCTGTATTCATTACAAGAAAAGTTAAAAGAAACATCCTCTCATTACGGCTTTGTAAATCCTGTAATAATTTCTTTGCCTCTGCCCCATAGGTAGCAAGGTCTGAAGGAATAATATCCATATCATATCCAGCTCTTACTGCCTTTTTTTGTTCCTCTATTTTCATCTTATCAAGGTCAGTTATTTTTCTTTTAATGGTCTTAATAGCCTTTGTCTGGTCTACAGATTGAATATGCATGGTCAATAAAAGATTACTTTCCATATCAAGAAAATCTGCTAGAATACGGTCATTTAATTCAGGTGCAAGGATCTGTAGAAAGGACATAGCACCAAATTTATTCCCTGTTTTAAAACTTCTCCCTTCCCTAAATTCAAAGGATGATGGAGCAATAAAGTCTTTGGTGGATAAGCCTGATGGAGCAAGCCATTTCCAATCAAAATTAAATGGTACATTTCCATCCATATGCAAGATATTATAGCATAGCTTTAATCTTTCCTTCCCCTCTATAGAATCTACTACCACCCCCAATCTTTTAAATCCATTCCATAGGTCATTTTCAATACGCTCCAGACGAGGTTTTGCTATCTTTATACTATCGGCTTCTATTCCAAAGGTCAGGTACTTACTTTTCATTAAGCCATTATTCCCTTTAGAAAGTTGGTTATGAAGCATCTGAGTATATTCAGTACGGATACTATCGAAATCATCTTCCTGTGATTTAATATGAATACTGCTTTCATAATCCTTTGTATTAGCCGTCATATTAAGAAAGGAAAGTTGAAATTTAATAGAACTATCAAAGTAGTTAAGAAAATCACACCAACTTTCAAAGATTGCTGTCTTATCTTCATTTTGGGCAAGCTGATAGTTTATATCTTGAAAACGGATTGTTTTGGTATAGAGCTTATCTGTTACCCTGCAAATTCCATCAGGATACATACGCTCATAAGGGATGGTATCCTGTGCTGATTGTTCCTTTTTATTATTTCCCCTTGCCCTTACTATGGCATTATTAATTAATCTTTTTTCTTCTCTTGTTAGCTTGGGACTACCTTGATTTTGCTTTTTTAACAATATACTTTACCTCCTCATCTAGCTGATTCTGCCTAATTAAAAGGCTATAGAAGTTCTTTGTTTTATAGGGTCTGTATTTAGGCTTTATAAACCGCACCTCTATATAATGCTTTAATATTAATTCCAGTGGTTGCCCATGCTTTTCATACATAGCAAACATAAAAAAGGGCAACATAGAAAAAATCATTATAAGTGTAGCTGTACTTGTCCCAGTGCTGTCCTTTATAAGAAAAAATATCGGTAAGCCTACCACAAGGGCAATGGAAAAACAGATCAACTGCCTTTTGGTAAGGTTAAACATTACCTTGGTTTTTACGGTACTTAAATCTTTGGGTATAGGTACATATGCCATAAAATCCTCCTTTCCATTTAATTTTTATTTTAATGGGAACTAAAAATACTTTTTGCCAGTGAGCCTGTCTTAAATAGGGTAAAGCAAAGTAAAACTGTATAGCCTACACAAGTCCATATTGCACTCATAATATCAGCATCTGTGGCAATGGATTGGACTAATACTGCATAAATCCCTACACATACCATAATGAGAAAGGCTTGAAAACCAAGGGCAAACATGGATTTTAAATAATTTTGCCCCATACTGCCCCACTCCCTATTTGC